>JAFRUW010000155.1 GCA_017438675.1 Oscillospiraceae bacterium
AGTTCACCAACTACACCTGGTCCACATGCTATAAGAATCCCTATTCAAAGACCCAGAACACAATCCACAGACAGGGCGTCGGAACAAAGATATATTGATTGGTTTAGTCTTTTACTCTTTATGCGTTTTGCTTTAATGCTGTTGTTATCATGATCTGTTTACCGTTCATGCCGCGGGGGCACATACTTTCTCTTGTGAGAAAGTATGCAAAGCACACCTCGTCGTCGCGGACTGCACTAAGCTCGCATAGCCGCAAGCGGCAATGCTCACCCGTTCCGTCGCTCCTCCTCTTCCCACAAAAACTTCGTTTTTGCGGGAGCCCTGTTTTCCCCCTTTTGAATCCCCCCGGTGCAAAACACGGTTTCCTTCTGTTGTGGGACAGGTTGTGCGTATACGTGGGTGCGCAGTCCCTAAACCTTAATAGATTGTACCTCTATCGTCCGCTGAACGCTCCTGCTCAGTCACGAGCGAGAGGCATAGCTGTAATCTACATCAGCAGTAAGCGGCTGAGCGAGTTAGACGCAGGCAGTATCAGACACGCTGACCGGCGTTTTCGCCGATTGTTGTTCTGCGGCTGTGATTTCCGTTTCAGGGAAGGGGTTCCAAGGGGAAACGGCATAAAAAGCCGCCCACTTTGGTCGTCTCTTTTCCCCATTTCTGACGAGACAGAAATGGGGTGCCATGCGGCATGAGCTAAAAAAAGATTTTGATAATAATTTCATTTCAAAAAACGCACAATGCGGGCGATCAAAGATCATCTCTACAGATTGGGACGATAAACTTATGGTTTTCAGTTCATTAGTATTTTTATGTATATTTCTGCCGGTTGTGCTGATACTGCACTCGGCAGTGGGAAACAGAAAAGTTAAAAACGGCTTGCTGCTTGCGGCAAGCCTGCTTTTCTATGCCTACGGGGAGCCGGTGTACGTGCTGCTCATGCTGCTCTCCGCCCTTTACAATTACCTGTTCGCGCTCCTCCTGTCAAAGCGCCGCAGCAAGTGCGTTTTAGCCTCCGCCATAGCGGTGAACATCGGCATACTCTGCGTATTCAAGTACACGGGGTTTCTGGTGTCAAACCTGAACAACGCCCTCGGGCTGGCGTTTCACGTGCCGGAGATCGCCCTTCCCATCGGCATATCCTTCTTCACCTTCCAGGCCCTGTCCTATGTGATCGACGTGTACCGGGGTGAAGTGGCCGTTCAGAGGAACTACTTCAAGGTGCTCCTGTACATATCCCTTTTCCCCCAGCTCATAGCGGGCCCCATCGTCCGGTACAGGGACATTGAGCGGGAGATCGACAACCGCACCGTCACATTGGGTGACGCGGCCGTCGGCATGAGGCGGTTCATCGCGGGCCTCGGGAAAAAGGTGCTTATCGCCAACGCCATGGGCGCCGCCGCCGACCATTTCTTTAACGGCGGGGCGGCAAACCTCAACATTATAGGGGCGTGGATGGGGGCCGTCGCCTACCTGATGCAGATATATTTCGACTTCAGCGGCTACAGCGATATGGCCATAGGTCTCGGCAGGATGTTCGGCTTCCACTTCAAGGAAAACTTTAACCACCCGTATATCTCCTCCACCATGCAGGAATTCTGGCGCAGATGGCACATCTCCCTGTCCTCCTGGTTCAGGGATTACGTGTATATCCCCCTGGGGGGCAACAGAAAGGGCAAGGTCAGGACTGTAATAAACAGGATCATCGTGTTCTTCCTCACCGGCCTGTGGCACGGCGCCAACTGGACCTTTGTCATCTGGGGACTGTTCCACGGCTTCTTCCTCCTCCTGGAGGAGGCTGTCCCGAAGCTGAAAAAGCTGCCCGGGGCGATCCTCCATATCTACACCCTCCTTGCGGTGACGGTGGGATTCGTTATCTTCCGGGCAGACACCCTGGGCGACGCCTTTGTGTTCATCGGGCGCATGTTCGCGGGGTTCGACTTCTCGCGGGCGGCTGTGTCCCATGCTCTCACGGCGGCGACGCCCTGGTTCTTCACCATGCTGGCGGCAGCGGTGATCTGCTGCGGGCCCTTTGAAAAGCTCACCCGCCGGATAAGCGGCCTTGAGGGCAAAGGGGAGCTCACAGGGAAGGAGAGCATTGTCCGGACCGGGACGTTCGTCCTTGCCGCGATGCTCCTTATGTGGTGCGTTATCCGTCTTGCGGGAGCGGGCTACAACCCGTTCATATACTTCAGATTCTGAGAGGGGAGGGCAGATGACGTGAATAAAAAAGCGCTTCTATTTCTGATCGTGTGCCTTGCGGTCTGTCTCATACCCTCTGTGGGAACGCTGTTTTTCCCCACTGTCGAGACCACCGAGAACAGAGCCATGGCCGCGCCGCCGAAGCTCAATACCGAGGATGGTTCCTTCAACACAAAGGTGTTCGGTGAGTTCACCGACTGGTTTGAAGAGCACATGGCCCTGAGGAATCAGCTTGTGTATACCGACGCGGTGATCCAGAAGGGGCTGTTCCGGGAGTCCAATGTCCCCGGGGTAATTGCCGGTACCGACGGCTGGCTCTATTACTCCTCCACCCTTGACGACTATCTGGGGAGGAACGTACTGTCGGACCGTGACCTTTACGGTCTGGCCAACAATCTGCAGATCGTTCAGGATTATCTTGAGGCCCGCGGCATCGGCTTTGTTTTCACCGTACCGCCCAACAAGAACACGCTGTACGGGGAGCACATGCCCTATTACGACGGCATGATCGTGAACCCCGACCACAGCGCGAAGCTTTTGAAGCCCTATCTTGAGGAGCGGGGGATAAACTATCTCGATCTCTTTGACATGTTCGGGTCCCGGGACGAGGTCTTATACCTCAAGGGCGACTCCCACTGGAACAATAAGGGCGCCTGCATGGTGTACAACAGTATCATGGACGCTCTGGGGCTTGACCATGAGGACTATTCATCGGTGACCCCGAAAACCGTGAATAACGAGATCGGCGACCTTAACAAAATGCTGTACAGCTTCTACGGAAAGCCGGAGGAAAACTTCGACTACGGCACGGAGCGGAAATATTCCTACGCAAACGGCGATGACGTTGAGGACGGCTGGATCGTCACCGAAAACGGAGAAGGGCAGGGGACGCTCCTCATGTTCAGGGACTCCTTCGCAAACACACTGATACCGTTCCTCTCCGATGAGTTCGGTACTGCCTGTTACTCCAAGAGCATCCCAAACCACATGGAGCGGCTCGTGGAGGAGAACTCCCCCGGCTGTGTGGTCGTAGAAAAGGTGGAGCGGAACATCACCGACTATCTGGAAAACCCGCCCATACTGACCCCGCCCGCCTGTGAGATAGCCCGGACCGTCGAGATAGTCAGTTCGGAAACCACCGCCCGGCTTGCACCATGTGAAAACGACGTGAATTACTATGTTCTGGAGGGTGCCGCAGACTTAAAATACCTTAAGGATGATTACAGGATATTCGTAAGTCCGGACGGTGATCCGCTGAACAGTTACCCGGCTTACTTAACGGGGGACGGGAATTACCGCCTGTACCTGAGGGCGGATATGTTCACCGGAGGTACCGCTGACGTCAGGGTATATGCCGTCAGCGGCGCAGGCTGTACGCAGCTCCTTGAGACGGAGCTTGAGCTGCAGGAATAATAAGAGAATTATACACGGCCGCGTTCGTTATTTTGAACGCGGCCTGCTTTTTTGTACAGCCGGGCTGCCGCGTGTCGCAGTGAATGCACGTCCGGAAAACCGGGACGGTATATTGCTTCTGCGGCTGTGCGCCGGGCTGATACCGCTATATTATTAATAATTGACGATGTGCATGTGACACTATTCAAAAACAATACGAAACGGGATATGACAATTGTACATTTTCATAATCTATGGACGTGTAAAATTGTTTATGTCAAAACGGAAAAATAATTGGTCAAATCAACGATTTGGCAATACCAATCTTGAAATGATATGTACAATAAAATATAATGAAATGGGAAATATGGCAGAACAGATGATAGTGACAAAAGTGATTGTTGTCTGTTTATGTCATAATCTGCTTTTATTCCAAAATTTTTAAAAAAGGAGAAGAAAAAATGAAGAAGAACCTATCCCGCGTCCTTGCACTCATTTTGTGTGCAGTCATGATCTTCGCCATGGGCTCAACCGCGTTGGCCGCTGACGGAGATGAAGCGGCTCTCTCGGGCAGCTTCGACTACTATTCCACCGGCTACAACTACGGTGAAGAAGTCCACAGCATAGTTATTACCACAAACGTACCCCTTGATCCCGCAACCGTACAGGCTTCTGATTTCTCTGTCCGTATCGGCAACACCAACAGAACTGTCAGTGCAGCCCAGGTCGACGGTACAAAAGTTACCCTGAGCCTCCAGATGAGAGGTTCCGCGACCAACACCGCCATCGCCCCCTCCAACGTCACCTGTAATCTGGTGAGCGAAGTGAAGACAGTGGGCGGCGCGGCATATTCCTCCCTCTCCTTCACAGCCGGCAGGCAGATCAACCCCGAGCTTGACTCCATGATCCAGGGCACAGGCACCGGTATCCAGTACCGTCTGTATGTTCCCAAGGATGAGAACGGCGATCCCGTCCAGAAGGCTCCTCTGTACATCTGGCTCCACGGCGCGGGCGAGTTTGGTTCCGACAACCGCGCTCAGGTCACCTGCTCCAACCTGGGTGACTGGCTCCATCCCGAGGTTCAGGACATCTTCGGCGGCGCTCTCTATGTCATGGCTATCCAGGGCAGGAATTCACCCCATAATCCCGCAAACGAGATGGCTGCAATCCTCAATGTCTGCAATGAGTACAACATCGATATGAACCGCATCTACATTGCAGGCTGCTCCATGGGCGGCAGAGGTACAAACGATATGATCGTTGCTTACCCCGATTTCTTTGCTGCGGCTGTTCCCGACTGCCCGGCATCCGTCATTACTCCCGCTCAGGCTGAGACACTGGTGGATCTCCCCATCATCTACCTCCATGCCGAGAACGACACAACCGTAAGACTTTCCAACTCCATCCAGTCATGGCGGAACCTGGTGAACGCAGGCAACGAGGAAGCATACTGCAACTTCTTCACAATGCCTCCCGCAAACCCGTTCACCGGCAGCAGACTGATGGGCCACTTCAGCTGGGCATGGATGCACTCCAACTACACCACCACTGAGAGCGAGTTCATCAGCGGCGCACGCACCTTCACCTACAACAACCAGAGATACGATTACGAAAGCACACCGCTGGCCGATATCGGCGACGGTTACGCAAACATTGCCGAGTGGATGGCGGCCCAGACAAATGCTGAGGTCGATCCCGTCCTCACCGGTAAGTTCAATTACTACTCCTCCTGCTACAACTACGGCGAAGAAGTTCATACCGTAGTTCTGGAGACAAACAGAGCTCTCAATCCCGATACCGTTCAGGCTTCCGATTTCAGTGTTTACATCGGCAGAAACAGAAATGTAAGCAGCGTTGAGGTCGACGGCAAGACAGTTACACTCCACCTCCAGATGAGAGGCGGCGCTACAAATACTGCTATCGCTCCTGCAAACGCCCGCGTGACTATCAGGGGCGAGGTTGCAGACAAGAAGGACAATGTATTTACCGAAGGCACCTTCACCGCTGTTGCTCAGATCAACGAACAGCTTGATGCATTCGATGAGGGCTCAACTGAGAACGTCCTCTACCGCCTGTTCGTTCCCAAGGAGAACGGCCAGCCCGCAAAGGACGCTCCTCTGTACGTATGGCTCCACGGCGCCGGTGAGTTCGGCACCAACAACCGTACTCAGGTCACCTGCGCAAACCTCCCCGAGTGGATTGAGGATGACGTACAGGATATCTTCGGCGGCAGCCTCTATGTCATGGCAATCCAGTCCGCAAGATCACCCCACAATCCCGAGTATCTGATGGAAGCTATCCTCCAGGTATGTGAGCAGTATGACATCGATATGAACCGCATCTACATTGCCGGCTGCTCCATGGGCGGCAGAGGTACAAACGATATGATCGTTGCTTATCCCGACTTCTTCGCAGCTGCGGTTCCAGACTGCCCGGCATCCGTCATCACTCCCGAGCAGGCTGAGACACTGAAGGATCTGCCCATCATCTACCTCCATGCCGAGAACGACACAACTGTAAGACTTTCCAACTCCATCCAGTCCTGGCAGAATCTGAAGGATGCAGGCAATGAGGATGTATACTGCAACTTCTTCACCATGCCTCCCGTAAATCCGTTTACCGGCAGAAGACTGATGGGTCACTTCAGCTGGGCATGGATCCACAGCAACTACACCACCACCGAGGATGAGTTCATCAGCGGCGAGAACGTATACGTCCGCAATGGCGTTGAGTATCCCTATGTAAGCACTCCGCTTATCGACATCGACAACGGTTACGCAAACATCGCCGAGTGGATGGCAGGCCAGTCCAAGGATGAGAAGATCATCGGCGAGAAGGTAGTAGTTGACACCGTAAACCTTAGAAACAGTGAATATCATAGTTTCACCTTGAGGATATACCATGAAGCAAGTGATACAAAGCTGACCTCCGTCAGAATGTATTACGAAGTCGATCCCCACTTTGGCGTCCTGGCTTATTATTATCCTGATAACGATTTTGAGGTTAACAAAGATCAGGACTATGTCATCGTTTACAGTTCAGACGGCGGCGTCATCGACGACGAGCTGTTTACCATATACTTATACCCATACAAAGTTGTTCCCGACGGCAGGTATCCCTTCCACATCGAACTGGTCGAGGTCAACGATGAAGACGGATGGCCCATCGAGAACGTGGTCTCCAGAGACGGCGTCATCGTAGTTGACAACAACTATCCCATGGGCGACGTGTCTCAGGACGGCGAGGTTGACAACCGCGACCTTATCCTCATTGCCCGCTACTTGGTACACCTTGTAGAGTTCAACGAGAAGCAGAAGATCGCGGCCGACTTCAATGTGGATGGCATCATCAACAACTCCGACCTGGTTCTCGTTGCAAGAGCCATTGTCAGCGGAAACTAATAAAATTCAGCCGAGAAGATTTCCTACGTTGGCTTCATAGTTATACCCCTTGAAACGGATGGCAGAAATGCCATCCGTTTCAGCATGTCGACAAAGTCGACATGCTTCAAAACAAATCTTACGATTTGTTTTGAGAATTGCGCCGCTGCATCGCACAAATTGAATTGATTTAAATAATGAATATAAGGATAATTCAATTTGCACGTTTGCGGCTTTCCTGTATTTTTCCCGTGATACATGCTCC
>JAFRUW010000156.1 GCA_017438675.1 Oscillospiraceae bacterium
CACTACGATGATGAGCAGTTCGATCAGGACAGGGACGAGGTCCTTGCCGCGGTTTTTGACAGCGGCGTTGAGCTTGTCGTCGATCCCGCGTCCAATCTGGCCTCATCCCGGAAGGTTCTGGAAATTGCCGAAAAGCACCCCTTCGTCTGCTGCGCTGTGGGCGTCCATCCCCACGACGCCAAGGAGATGGATAAAAACAGCATCGATCTCATCCGCTCCATGGCGAAGCATGAAAAGGTCGTCGCCATCGGCGAGATCGGCCTTGATTACCACTACGATCTTTCACCCCGGGACGTTCAGCGTCTGAGATTCCGTGAACAGCTTGAGCTCGCCCGGGAGCTGGACCTTCCCGTTATCGTCCACGAGCGGGAGGCATGTCAGGACGTGCTTGACATCATCCGGGACTTCGGCGACATAAAGGGCGTAGTCCACTGCTTTTCCGGAAGCATGGAGACGGCTAAAACTATCCTTGACCTGGGCTGGTATATCTCCTTTACCGGGGCGGTGACCTTCAAAAACGCGAAAAAGGCCCCGGAGGTGGCGGCAAAAATGCCCATCGACCGCCTTATGATAGAGACCGACAGCCCCTATATGGCCCCCGTCCCCTTGAGAGGACGGAGAAACGATTCCCGCAACCTCCCCTATATCGCGGCGAAGATCGCGGAGCTCCGGGGCATGACGGCGGAGGAGGTCGCCGCCGTCACACTGGAAAACGGCAGACGATTCTTTAAAATATATTAACACGCTGCGCTGTGTAATGTGGTATATTTTCCTTTGTGAAATATACTGCGTTCTATCTGCGCATATTATAAAGGAGGCATAAACCTTGATAGAAGTCAGAAACCTTGTGAAGCGCTACGGCGATTATCCCGCTCTGGATGACGTCAGCTTCACATTGGAGGACGGGAAGATATACGGCTTTCTCGGGCCCAACGGCGCGGGCAAAACCACGACAATGAACATCATGACGGGCTACTTGACCCCAACAGAGGGCGAGGTAGTAATAAACGGTCACAGCATTGCGAAGGAACCGGAAAAGGCAAAGCGTTCCATCGGCTATCTGCCCGAGATACCGCCCCTCTATACCGACATGACGGTGACCGAGTATCTCAGATTCGCGGCGGAGCTCAAGAAGATACCCGCAAAAGACAGGGCCGATGCCGTAAACGAGGTCATTACGCTCTCAAAGCTTGAGGACGTGACCGACAGGCTCATTGCCAATCTGTCCAAGGGCTACAAGCAGCGTGTCGGTCTGGCCCAGGCGGTGCTGGGTATGCCGGAGATCGTCATTCTGGACGAGCCCACCGCAGGACTCGATCCAAAGCAGATAATCGAGATCCGGAACCTCATCCGCAGTCTCGGAAAGGATCACACCGTTATTCTCAGCTCCCACATCCTGTCCGAGATTCAGGAGCTTTGCGACAGCATTATCATCATCCATCACGGCAGGATCATTGCCGACGGCACTCCTCAGGAGCTGGAGGAAAAGCTGGGCAACTCCTCCATGGAGCTGACGGTAAAGACCGATGACACCGCCGCGGCTGTTGAGCTCTTCGGCGCCATCCCCGGCGTTGAGTCTGTCACCGTATCCGACCGTTCCGCAGATACCGAGACCTCTCTCGACCTGAAGCTCACCCGGGGCGCAGACGTCCGGGAGGATATCTTCAACACCTGTGTGGAAAAGGGACTCCCCCTTCTTATGATGAAGGCCTCCCAGTTCTCACTGGAGCAGGTTTTCCTTGAGCTGACAAGAGAGCGCCGTCTCGTAAGGCGCAGGATCAGGAAAAGCACAGAGTCCGACCAGGTTCCCGAACCGATTGATGACGAAACACAGGAATTATCTTATGGGGAAGCTCCCGGATCATCTGACGATCCCGGATCCGACGGTATGGAAAAGGAGGATGCGTGATGCCTGCTGTATATAAAAGAGAGCTGCGTTCATATTTCTGCTCACTGACCGGGTATATCTTTATCGCCGCCGTGGTTGCCTTCACCGGGATATACTTTATGGCCAACAACCTGAGCTACGGCCTCCCCTATTTCTCATACACCCTCATGAATTCCGTGCTGATCTACATATTCGTGGTGCCCATCCTCACCATGAGGTCCTTCGCCGGGGAGCGCCGCTCAAAAACCGATCAGCTTCTTATCACCTCCCCTGTGGGCGTTCCCGCCATCGTCCTGGGCAAATACTTCGCCATGATGACGGTGTTCGCCATCCCCCTGGCGCTTTTCTGCGTATGCCCGCTGATCATCTCCACAGGGGGAACGGCATATTTTCTCAGTGATTACATGGCTGTGATCTGCGTCCTTGTCATAGGCGCACTGTTCGTCGCCATCGGCATGTTCATATCATCCCTGACGGAGAATCAGATCATATCCGCCGTCATCACCCTTATTGTCCTCTTTGTGCTGTACATGTGGGACAACCTTATCGCGTTTATCCCTTCGTCCCCCACGGCAAGCCTCGTCTGCTGCATCATACTGCTGGCAGTGATCGCCGGCTGCGTGTGGCTTCTTTCCAAAAACAAAATCATTACCGCTATCGTCTTTGCGGCGGGAGCTGTGGCCCTTACTGCTGTGGGCGTCATCGACTTCTCCCTTTTCCGGGATCTCATTCCCACCGCCCTGGGCTCCTTCTCCGTAATCTCGGTGCTGTACAACTTCTGCTACTATCAGGTGTTTGATCTGGGCGGGCTCATAATGTGCCTGACCCTGGCTGCGGTGTTCGTGTTCCTCACCGTCCGGTCCATCCAGAAGCGCCGTGGCGGAGGCACACTGCTTATCACCGCGCTGGTCATTGCCGCCGCTGTACTGCTGAACCTTCTGGCCGCAAGGCTTCCCTCCAACATCCGTGAATTCGATGTCTCCGGGAGCAAGCTCTATTCCGTCAGCGAAACCTCAAAGGAATACGTCTCCGGGCTTGAGGAGGATGTGGAGCTTATCCTTGTTGCGGAAAAGGACTCCATAGACGAGCGCATAACGAAGTTTGTTGACAGTTACGCCGGCATGTCCTCCCGCATTTCGGTCAGACAGGAGGACCCCGTACTGTCGCCTTCTGTGCTTGACAAGTACGAGTGCACAGCCGACTCCCTTGTGGTACGGTCAAAGGCCACGGGGAAGCAGACCGCCATTCCCTTCAGCGGGCCGTCCGAAGCCCTTATTACATACGCCTTCGATTACTCCAGTATGAGTTATCAGGAAAGCCAGTTTGACGCCGAGGGTCAGATCACCGCCGCTATAGAGTACGTCACCGCCGGTTCCTCCGATACGGTATACGTCCTCACAGGCCACGGGGAGGCTGAGTTCTCCGCCTCTGCCGCGGGAATGCTGACAAAGGCGAACATCACCGTGAACGATTCCCTGAACCTGCTTATGGACGGAGGCATCCCCGAGGACTGCTCACTGCTCATTACGAACTGCCCCTCCGCGGATCTGGCAAATGACGAGTTTACCATGATACGGGAGTATCTGGCAAAGGGCGGCGATATTATGCTCATAATGGATTACAGCAATCTTCCCAATTTCAACAAGCTGATGGCTGAATACGGCATGAAGCTTGAGCCGGGCTTCGCGGGTGACGCGGAAAAATACTACGCCCAGTACGTCCAGTATTACGGCTACTTCTGCATGGCTCCCACCCTGTCCGAAACCGGCATAACAGCCGGCATCACGGAAAACGCGCTGGTGATCTATCCCCGTGCCATAACACTCTCCGACCCCGCAAGGGACACCATAACCTCCGAGAGCTTTATGACCACCACCGAAAACGGCGTGTACTATGAGGATACACAAAGCGACCCGGTAACAGGCACATATGTGTTGGGCGCAACAGCAAAGGAGCCCGCCGGGGACGGCACCGCCTGTGTAACGGTGATTTCCGCCGCAAGCCTTATCGACCCCAACCTGACAGGCAGCTTTGCCAATATGTCAAATCTGGACATCTTCGCAAGAGCCGCAGTGCAGGATATGGAGCACACCTCCGGCGTTGTGATCCCGGCGAAGAGCCTCGGCATCACCCACAACGTATTTGACCATTACGGCATCCTGTCTGCGCTGTTCATATTCCTGATCCCCGCAGCGGCCCTTGTCATCGGCCTTGCAGTCTGGGTAAGGCGCAAACGCAGATAATGGTATAACCAAAACATAAACAGAGGCTTCTCAAAGCGCCGCTTTGAGAAGCCTCTGCTGTTATATCACTGTCAGGGTGCAGCCGGTTCAGAGTTTCACGATATATCTCGCCACGCCTATTATATCGGCATTGTTCACTATACCGTCGCCGTTGTAATCTGCGTTCTCCGCCGCCGCATATCCGAAGGATACCAGGCTTACAACGTACCTTGCAAGGAGTATCAGGTCACTGTTGCTGATGTTCCCGTCAAGGTTCGTGTCACCGCGAACACCGGGATCGCCGTCGGCCGCGACAGATTTATAGCCCTTCCATGTGGGCGTTTTCCAGCCGGTCTCACCTTCAGTATATACGACGGTGATCTCTTCGCAGCCCCGGAAGGCGAGCCCGCCTATATCTGCCGGGGCAGTACCCCCTGAACCAGACCGCCTTCAGGGCGGGGCACCAGGAAAACGCGCCGGAATCGATGAAGGCAGCGCCGCCTGCGGAAACATAATCAAGTTCATTGCACCATGCGAAGGCGTCCTCGCCTACGTATACCACGCTTTCGGGGATAACCGCCCGCCTCAGTGTGATGCAGTCGGAAAAGGCGTAATTGCCGATCTCGGTGATTCCCTTTCCGAAGCTGACCGATCTGAGCTGCTCACACAGGAGGAATGCGCCTTCACCGATGATTTCCGCGGTATCCGGTACAGAAACGCTCCTAATCCCGGAATAGGCAAATGCATAGGGGCGGATGATCCGGACCCCGTCGGGGATGGTGTAAGATGACAGGGAACTGCCCGCGGGATAACAGACGACCTCCCTCATATCGTATGTGTAAAGCACTCCGTCCAGCACGCGGAAGGATGTGTTCCCTCCGTCCGCTGTAAACGACCCGATGGACGGGCAGTTCAGGAAAACGCACTCTCCCACCGATTTAAGGCCCCTGGGTACGGCAAAGCCCGTCAGCTCCGTGCAGGACACAAACGCCTCATCGCCTATGGATCTGAGTCCGGACGGAAGGCTCACGGAGCTTACACTGCAGCCGTAAAACGCGTCGGGCGCGATATCCCGTACAGTGTCCGGAACCGTTACCGAACCGGTCCTGCCGCCGGGGCAGGCCTTGAGCAGAGTTTTGTCATAGTTATACAGTATCCCGTCCGATGCCGAAAAGCTTCTGCTCCCGCTTTCCACACTGAAGGATTTAAGTGCCGCCATATCGAGGAACGCCCCGTCCCCGATCTCCGTGACAGAAGCCGGGACAGTCAGTGACCCGATCCCGTAAACGGAGGCAAAGGCCATTTCCCTGATAGTTGTAACTGTAGACGGAATTGTTATGCTGCCCAGGGACCAGCAGTCGGCAAAGGCGTACTCACCGATCTCCCTCAGGCCCCCGGGGAGGTTCACGCCCTCGATCCCGGAGCCGCCGGCAAAGGCAAATCCCCCGATGACCTCCACTCCCTGGGGAACGGTCACGCCGGAGCCGGAATCAAGAGTGTACGCCGCAAGGCTCTTCCCGTCCGCTGTAAGGAGCGCGCCGCCTGATACTTTGTAGGAGGTGTTGCCGCTGTCCACTGTGATGGTTTTAAGCTCATTGCAGCAGGCAAAGGCTCCCTCGCCTATGCTTTTTGTGTTTTTACCGATCTTTGCGGAGCTTAAAAAGTCGCATTCGGCAAATGCAAAGGCTCCGACGGACTCAACGCTGTCCGGTATTGTCACGCTTCCAAGACCGTGGCACGCCGCAAAGGCATAGCTGCCGATAGTTGTAAGCTTATCACCGAAGATAAGATCGCCGTAGATGCAGGTGTCCTCAAAGGCCCCGTCCCCGATGGAGACAAGGGTATCGGGAATGACAACGCTTGTGAGATCATAGCATTCCGAAAACACATAATCGCCTATGGTCTCGACCCCCGTATCCATTCTGACGGAATAAAGGCTTACGCAGCCGTACAGAGCATAATCACCGATCTTTTTCGGGCTGCCCAGCTCCGCAAGGGTGAGGTTTTCAAGCTCCGCGAAGGCATAGCTTCCGATGGACGCAACGCCCTCCCCTACCGACAGGCTTTCTATCGCATACCTGTATTCATACCACGGCGCTTCATTCTCCGGCGAGTAATCGTACATTTCCCCGCTGCCGGAAACGATGAGCTTTGTGCCGTCAAGCTCCCACTTCAGACTGTCGCCGCAGGTCCCTTCAACGTCGGCAGCAAGGGCGCCCGCAGGGATAAATGCAAGCAGCATTGCAAAAGTCAGCATTATCGCCGATAATCGCAGCAACTTTTTCATTTCTGTATCTCCTTCCCTGATCCAAATAATCGCCGCAACTGGCTGATTCTTCCGTAAAAAACATTTTTCTCTTTAAATGTTTAAAATATATTGTATAACACACAACAATAATTGTCAACGAAAAACGAAATTTTCCCTGCATTTTTGGCCCGGAATCAGGCACTTGTGACAAAAATCAATAATTGGATGCTCTTCTTCTTGACCGCCTATGTTTCCTATTATATAATGAACCCACAAAACTGAGGAACGGAGACGAAATAATGAAAAGTGATATAGAAATTGCCCAGTCCGTTAAAATGAAGCCCATTACGGAGATCGCCGAAATCGCAGGTATTCCCGACGAGTATCTTGAAATGTACGGCAGGCACAAGGCGAAGGTGGACCTTTCCTTAC
This sequence comes from Oscillospiraceae bacterium, assembly GCA_017438675.1. Taxonomy (GTDB): domain Bacteria; phylum Bacillota; class Clostridia; order Oscillospirales; family Oscillospiraceae; genus SIG495. Next base: position 6,791 of record JAFRUW010000156.1, read on the forward strand.
TGAAGGATTCCCCCCGCCCCGACGGGAAGCTTGTCCTTGTCACCGCCATCACCCCCACCCCCGCAGGCGAGGGTAAAACAACCACTACAGTAGGTCTTGCAGACGGTCTTCGCCGCATCGGCAAAAACTCCGTCATCGCCCTGAGAGAGCCTTCTCTCGGCCCCGTATTCGGCATCAAGGGCGGCGCCGCAGGCGGCGGCTGGGCCCAGGTGGTTCCCATGGAGGACATCAACCTCCACTTCACAGGCGACTTCCACGCCATCGGCGCGGCAAACAACCTCCTTGCCGCGATGCTGGACAACCATATATATCCGGGCAACCGCCTGAACATCGACCCCCGCAGGATCACATGGAAGCGCTGCGTCGATATGAACGACCGCCAGCTCCGCTATGTCACCGACGGTCTCGGCGGAAGAGTCAACGGCGTTCCCAGAGAGGACGGATACGATATCACTGTCGCTTCCGAGATAATGGCAGTCCTTTGCCTCTCCTCCTCGATTTCCGATCTCAAGTCCCGTCTCGCCAGCATCATCGTTGGCTACACATACGATGAAAAGCCGGTGACAGCCGGTGATCTGAACGCTCAGGGCGCAATGACCGCCCTCCTTAAGGACGCGCTGAAGCCCAACCTGGTCCAGACCCTTGAAGGTACTCCCGCATTTGTCCACGGCGGTCCTTTCGCCAATATCGCTCACGGCTGCAATTCCATCATCGCCACCCGCATGGCTATGAAGATGGGCGACTACGCCATTACAGAGGCCGGCTTCGGCGCCGATCTGGGTGCCGAGAAGTTCCTGGACATCAAGTGCCGGGTGGCAGGTCTAAGGCCCTCCGCGGTCGTCATCGTGGCGACCATCCGCGCTCTCAAGATGCACGGCGGCGTTCCCAAGACAGAACTGGGCTCCGAGAACCTTGACGCTCTTGAAAAGGGCATCCCCAATCTGCTCCGCCATATCTCAAACATCAAGAACGTTTACAAGCTCCCCTCCGTTGTGGCCGTCAACCGCTTCCCCACCGATACGGACCGGGAAGTTGAGCTGCTTATCGAGAAGTGCAGAGAGCTGGGCGTCAACGCCGTACTGTCCGACGTATGGGCAAAGGGCGGCGAAGGCGGCATGGCTCTTGCAGAGGAAGTCGTCCGTCTCTGTGAAGAGCCCAACGATTTCACCTTCAGCTACAGCACCGAGGACAGCATTGAGAAGAAGCTTGAGGATCTGTCGAAGAAGATCTACGGCGGCGCAGGCGTACAGTTTACGGCTCCCGCAAAGAAAGAGATCGCAAAGCTCACCGAGCTGGGTTATGACAAGCTCCCCATCTGCGTGGCAAAGACCCAGTACAGCTTCTCCGACGATCCCGCCCTTCTGGGCGCGCCGGAAGGCTTTGTCGTCACAGTAAGGAACGTAAAGGTTTCCGCGGGCGCGGGCTTCCTGGTTGCCCTTACCGGCGATATTATGACAATGCCCGGCCTCCCCAGAGTACCCGCCGCTGAGAAGATCGATGTGGATGACAACGGCGTCATCACCGGTCTCTTCTAAACCGAAACAACATATGACGCCCGTATCTTTTCGTGATACGGGCGTTTTTCAGCACAAAACGCCGCCCGATTCCCCGAGCGGCGTTTCAGACTGTAGACAAACAAAGATTATAAGGAAAAGCTTCGCAGAATTTCGCCGCCGCAGCGGCGAAACAAATTTGAATC
>JAFRUW010000157.1 GCA_017438675.1 Oscillospiraceae bacterium
ACGTATCATTACGAACGCCGTGACGAGGTGAAGAACTACGATGCCGAGCAGATGCTCGACACGCTGAAAGAACTCATCCCGAACCGTTTTATGAATGCGGTGCTTTTCACGGTGAGTGAAGATGTGACGCTGCTGGTTTCCAGCAAAGGCAAGGCGACGGTTCAGACCAAAAAGGTTCAGGAATGCCGCGTACAGAACCTTGAACACGATAAGCAAAAGAACCGTCTCATCAATCCGGCGAATCCTTGGTGGTATCAACTTGGTTTGACAACCCGTGAAGGGAAGATCACCGCCGACATGCAGCACAAATTCAAGCAGATCTACAAGTACGCTGAGATTGTCGAGAGCCTTGTCAAGCCAATGAAGTTCGACGGTACGGTGCACATTGCCGACATGGGGGCAGGTAAGGGGTATCTCACCTTTGCCCTGCATGAGCTACTCACCCAACGTATGAACCTTGATGTCGATATCAAAGGCGTGGAGATCCGTCCTGATCTGGTGTTGAAGATTAATGAAATCATCAAAACCTCAGGTTTGAAAGGACTGGAGTTTGTGGAAAGCAGTATTGAGGCTTAGCATCCTGAAAAGTTGGATGTGCTTATTGCCCTCCATGCTTGTAACACGGCTACCGACGACGCTATCGCCAAAGGCATCAGGGCAGGGGCGGAACTTATCGTTTGCGCCCCCTGTTGCCACAAGCAAATCCGCCAAGAGATGGAGCGTTCGGGGGTGACCGATGCCATCACCCGTCAGACAGTCTCGGACGTGCCGCTGTGTACCTTCCTTTCGGGCGGACTTGATTCGAGCCTTATCTCATCGGTGACGGCGCGGCGCTTTGCCGAGGAAGGCAGGAAACTCCACACATTTTCGGTGGAGTACCGCGACAACAAGAAGTATTTCAAGGCGGGCAAGTTCCAGCCCAACGCCGACGATGAGTACATCGAGATGATGGTGAAGTTTTTGGGGACGGAACATCATCGCGTCGTCATCGACACTCCCGAGCTGGTGGAGGCGCTCTACACCGCCGCGGAAGCCCGCGACCTGCCCGGCATGGCGGACGTTGACAGCTCGCTGCTGCTGTTCTGCAAGGCGGTGAGGGAGTTCTCGACGGTGGCGCTTTCGGGCGAATGCGCCGACGAGATCTTCGGGGGCTATCCCTGGTACCGCGACCCCGACATCAGGCAGATCTACGGCTTCCCCTGGTCGCAGTCCACCGCCTACCGCGCCTCGCTGTTAAGACCCGAGTACCTTGCGGACTTCTCCCCCGAGCGCTACGTCACGAACAAGTACCTCGCCACCTGCTCGAAAGTGACCGAGGGCGGACTTTCGCCCCTCGAAAAGCGCATGAGGGAAATGATGCGGCTCAATACGGACTGGTTCATGCAGACTCTGCTCGACCGCAAAGACCGCATGAGTATGCACTGGGGGCTGGAAGTGCGTGTGCCGTTCTGTGACTGCCGTATCGTGGAGTATATGTACCGTGTGCCGTGGGAGTACAAGGACTACATGGGACGCGAGAAGGGCTTGCTGCGTGAGGCTGCGGCTGTGCGCGGCTTGCTGCCCGAAGCTGTGGTGCGGCGCAAGAAGTCGCCCTATCCCAAGACCCACAACCCCTCCTACGAGGCGGCGGTGCGTGAGCGGCTGGCGGAGGAGCTCTCGCAGGCGGATTGTCCCGTCCTGCAAATTCTGGAACGCCGCGAGACCGCGCGGCTCATGTATCACGGTCAGCAGACCGCCTGGTACGGTCAGCTGATGAACGACCCGCAGATCATGGCGTACATCATACAGATAAACCACTGGCTGCGGCATTACAAAGTCGAGCTGGTATAAAGAGAACACGCACCTCCGAGGGGGTGCGTGTTTTACAGTTTCTTGTAGTAGGTCTTGTTGTCGGTGAGACCTAAGAGGTAGTCGGTGTTGGTCTTGTAGTATTCGGCAAGGTCTATGATTATCTCGGGGGGAATGACCCGTATCCCCAGTTCGTAATTGCTGTACGCCTGCTGTGAGCAGTGAAGATAATTTGCGATGTCCTTTTGTTTGAGGTCATTATCCTCACGAAGGTCTCTTAATCTCCGAAAAAACATAGGCACACCCCCGTAAAAATATTTTATCATACAACAAAACGTGGTATTGACATTCACAACAGCTTGTGGTATAATAGTATACAACAGATTGGGGTATGCGGTCAAGACGTGACTGTATGACCTTTTTGAAAATTCAGATTTCTTTATAATAAAGATCGTTTTTTGTCAGCCCCAGAATATAGTCTGTATTGGTCTTGAAAAGCTCTGCAAGCCCTATCAATATCTCGGTGGGGATATCAAGGTCGCCGCGCTCGTAGTTGCTGTAAACGCGCTGTGAGCAGTGTAGTACCTTTGCGACCTCCGTTTGTGTGAGGTCTGCGTCCTCTCTCAATGCCCTTATCCGTTCGTACATGGGGAATTGTCCTCCTTTGGATAAATTGTACAAATTTTCGATAAAAAGATATACATAGTTATAATACCGAAATTTGCGAAAGGGTATTGACTTTTAGCGGAAAATCCGCTAAAATATTATTAGGGTTTAGCGGACTTTCCGCTAAGTATCATAAACAACTTTCATATTGATAAAAACAGAAATGAAAACAGTCAAGCAAAGGATTGTACAAAACGTATGGGTATGCTGTAATATAATCATTCCTATGTTGACAGGGGGCTTGTTTTACCTTTTTTTCTGTCCGGATATTTCATTTGCAAGATCGCTGAGAAGCATATTCGGTATTGCATATTATTATGATATTTCCGACAATACCGTTATGATGATAGTACGATGCTGGGGATTGGATATGCT
>JAFRUW010000158.1 GCA_017438675.1 Oscillospiraceae bacterium
AAACGGGTATCGAGTATAAAAAATGGCTGAATTACCGCCAGGAAGATGCGGACGGAAACATTATTCCCAACAATGTTTACATCTTCGGTCATTCTCTTGATGTTACCGATAAAGATGTACTGAACGAGATCATAACCTCACCGAATATAGCAGCCACCACCATCTTCTATCGCCACAAACAGCAGCAGGCGGAACAGATCGCCAATCTCAGCAAAATCCTGGGGCAGGACACCCTGCTGAAATACGTGAACTCCACGACACCCAAAATCATCTTCAAGCAGCAGCGTGACATGATAGAAATACCCGAAAGCAAGGAATAACGCCATGGATATGAAAATCGACATAATGACCCTGTTCCCCGACACCGTGGGCGACGTACTGTGGGAATCCATCCTGGGCCGGGCCCAGGAGCGGGGCTATATACGAATAGAAACACATCAGATCAGGGATTATACCACCAACAAGCAGAGACAGGTGGACGACTACCCCTACGGTGGCGGCAGGGGCTGCGTCATGCAGGCCCAGCCGTTGTACGACTGCTGGCGCCATATCTGCGAGGAGGCCGGCGAGCGGCTCCACACCATATACATGTCCCCCTGCGGCAAGGTTTTTACCCAGGAGGACGCGAAACGCTTAAAGAACGACTACAAGCGGTTCATTATCGTCTGCGGTCACTACGAGGGCGTGGACGAACGGTTTATCGACGCCTGCGTGGATGAGGAAATATCCATCGGGGACTTCGTCCTAACCGGCGGTGAGATACCGGCGATGGCCGTTGCCGACGCTGTGTGCAGGCTTATCCCCGGTGTACTTCCCGACGAGGAGTGCTACACCCACGAGAGCCACTGGGACGGCCTTCTGGAATACCCCCAGTACTCCCGCCCGGAGGTCTGGGAAGGCAGAAGGGTACCGGAGATACTGCTCAGCGGCCATCACGCCAATATTGAAAAATGGCGGCGGAAGCAGTCCATCATCCGCACAAGGGAACGCCGCCCGGACATGTACGAAAAGCTTGTATTTGAAACAAAACAGGACAAAAAGCTGTTAAAAGAGATCGAGGAGGAATTAAGTGATGGAAATGACGAACAACAGGATCAGTAAATTCGCGAAGCTGCTTATCAAAGTCGGCCTCAACGTCCAGAAGGGTCAGCCGGTGGTCATCACCTGCCCCGTGGACTGCGCCGATTTTGCCCGCCTCTGCGCCAAAGAAGCCTACGATGCAGGCTGCCGTGAGGTCATAATGAACTGGGCTGACGACCAGATGGTCAGGATGAAATACCTCCACGCCTACGACAGCATTTTTGACACCGTCCCCCAGTGGCGGGCCGATATGTACAATTCCCTCTCCGCCGAGGGCGCTGCGTGGCTTGTGATCCACTCCGAGGATCCGGAATCCATGAACGGTGTTGACCCGGAGCGTCTGAGACGGTCAAGCGTGGCCTCCGGCAAGGCTCTGAAACCCTACCGCGACCGCCAGATGGTGAACTTCTTCCCCTGGTGCATCGCCTCCGTGCCCTCTCTCGCATGGGCGAAAAAGGTATTCCCCTGCATCTCTGACGAGGAAGCCATGGACAAGCTGTGGAACGCCATCCTTGACGCTTCCAGAGTTTTCGAGGACACCGACCCCGTGAAGGAGTGGGAGGAGCACTGCGAAACCCTCCGCCGTCACGTGGAGATAATGAACGGCTACGACTTTGAGTATCTGGAGTACAAAAACTCCCTGGGCACAGACCTCACCGTAAAGCTCCCGGAAAACCACATCTGGGCCGGCGGCTCCGAGGAAACCCAGGTGAGCAAGATCCCCTTCTGCGCCAACATCCCCACGGAGGAGATTTTCGGCGCTCCTCTCAAAACCGGCGTTGACGGCGTTGTTTACGCATCAAAGCCTCTCGTTATAAACGGCACTATCGTTGACAAATTCTCCTTCAGGCTTGAAAAGGGCAAAATCGTTGACGTTCAGGCGGAAGTGGGTCTTGAAATGCTGAAATCCGCCATCGCCGTTGACGAGGGCGCATCCTATCTGGGCGAGGTGGCCCTTGTTCCCTACCACTCCCCCATCTCCCAGTCCGGCCTTCTTTTCTACAACACTCTGTTTGACGAGAATGCCGCCTGCCACATCGCCTTCGGCGAGGGCTACGCCTGCGTAAAGGGCGGCACGGAAATGACGAGGGATGAACTCACCGCCGCCGGCATAAACGATTCCATAATGCACGAGGACTTTATGGTTGGCACCCCCGACCTTTCGGTCATCGGCGTTACAAAGGACGGCAGACGCATCCCGGTAATGGTTGACGGCGACTTCGCGTTTTAAAGGTGATGAATATGAATCCGATATTAAAAAAACTCCACGACTGCCGTGATTATATCCGCTCCGTAACGGACTTCCAGCCGGAGATCGGCCTTGTTCTCGGCACCGGCCTCGGAGAGCTGGCGGAAAAGGTGGAGAACCCCACAGTCATCGAATACAGGGATGTTCCCGGCTTCCCCACCTCCACAGTGGCCAGTCACGAAGGGCGCTTTGTAATGGGTAATCTGGGCGGCGCCCCGGTCATCGTCATGCAGGGCAGAGTCCACTACTACGAGGGCTACGCCATTGAGGACGTGGTGCTTCCGCCCCGGCTCATGGCCCTTCTGGGAATAAAGGTGCTGTTCCTCACCAACGCCTCCGGCGGCATTGACCGCGACTTTCATGCCGGTGACTTTATGATGATCACGGATCACATCCTCTCCTTCTGCCCCAACCCCCTTATCGGGCCCAATATCGAGGAGCTGGGCGTCCGGTTCCCCGACATGTCCGAGGTCTACGACAAGGAACTCCGCCGTATTATCACGAGAACTTCCCTGGAGCTTGACATCCCCGTCAAATCCGGCGTCTATGCTCAGCTTACCGGCCCCTCCTTTGAGACTCCCGCCGAGATCCGAATGCTGGAAAGGCTGGGTGCCAGCGCCGTGGGCATGTCCACCGCCTGCGAGGCCGTAGCGGCCAGGCACATGGGCGTCCGGGTCTGCGGCATCTCCTTTGTGAGCAATCCCGCGGCAGGCATTTCCCCCAACCCTCTCTCCCATGCGGAGGTCATTGAAGCCGCGGACAAGGCGGCCCCCCTGTTCAGGGAGCTGGTTGTGGGAAGCATCAAAAATATACATAAGTCTCTCAGTGAGGTATAACAATGATACGGTTTTATAACGGAAAAGTCCTGACTATGGACGGCTCCTTTGAAATTGCAAATGACGAGGTCTGGGTCGACGGAACCAGAATATGCTACGTGGGCAAAACCCCCGATGAGCTTCCGGAGTTTGACCGCCAGATCGACTTAAAGGGCGACCTCCTTATGCCCGGCTTCAAGAACGCCCACACCCATTCGGCTATGACGTTCCTGCGCTCCTACGCCGATGACCTGCCCTTAAACG
>JAFRUW010000159.1 GCA_017438675.1 Oscillospiraceae bacterium
AGAAGGAGGATTTACAGAATATGGCTAAAAATATGCAGCCCATCGTAAAGCGCTGCAAAGCGCTGGGCGTTTCTCCTGCAGCTATGGGTTATACCGGCAAGACCAAGTCCGACACCATCCGCAACCCCAAGGGTCAGATGCGCCGCAAGCAGAGTGAGTACGCTATGCAGCTCAACGAGAAGCAGAAGGTAAAGTTTGTCTACGGTATCCTCGAGAAGCAGTTCCATATGTATTATGAGAAGGCAGCAAAGGCTCCCGGCATCACCGGTGAAAACCTGCTGACCACCATCGAGCGCCGTCTGGACAACGTTGTCTACCGTCTCGGCTTTGCCATGACTCGCCGCGAGGCACGTCAGGCAGTCACACACGGTCACTTCACCGTCAACGGCAAGAGAGTTAACATCCCCTCTTTCCTGGTAAGCGTCGGTGACGTTATCGAGGTTTGCGAAAAGAGCCGCTCCTCCGTTATGTTCAAGCGTCTCCTGGGCGAGGATGCTCCTATCGTCATCGCTCCCCAGTGGCTGGATCGTGAGAAGGACGCACTCAAGGGCACAGTTACAAAGATGCCCGTAAGAGAAGACATCGATTTCCCGGTCGAAGAACACCTTATCGTCGAGCTCTATTCCAAGTAATACACAGACCCTCATATTGGTAAGCTGAAAATTAACAGATGCAGGAACGCGTCACGAAAAGGAGGGTAATATGATAGAAATAGAAAAGCCTCGGATCGAATGTTTCGAGAACGAAGGCGACGATTCCTATGGTAAGTATGTAGTAGAGCCCTTAGAGCGCGGCTATGGTACAACACTCGGCAATTCCCTGCGCAGGATCCTTCTCTCCTCACTGCCGGGCACTGCTGTAACGACGGTGAATATCGCCGGCATTCAGCATGAGTTTTCAACTATCCCCGGTGTCAAGGAAGACGTTACAGAGATTATTCTCAACATCAAGCGCATAATTGCCAGATTACATTCAACCGGCACAAAGACCGTTTATATCGAAGCCATGGGCGAATGTGAAGTCACCGCAGGTGACATCAAGGCTGACAGCGACGTGGAGATCCTGAATCCCGACCTCCACATCGCAACCCTCGGCCCCGACGCATATCTCAGCATGGAGCTGACAATCAGCCACGGCAGAGGCTATGTCTCCGCCGACAGGAATAAGCTCCAGCAGCCTGTGATCGGCGTCATCCCAATCGACTCCATCTACACTCCGGTGCTCAAGGTCAATTACACCGTTGAAAACACCCGTGTAGGAAACATGACGGACTTTGATAAGCTGACTATTGAGATCTGGACGGACAAGACGATCTCCGCAAGAGACGCTATATCTCTCGGCGCAAAGATCCTGTGCGACCACTTCGTATTGTTCACCAACCTGTCCGAGGATATCGGAAGCAAGTCCACTGTTGTGGAGAAGTCCGAGACCCAGAGGGATAAGGTGCTTGAGATGACCATCGAAGAGCTGGATCTCTCAGTAAGAAGCTTTAATTGCCTTAAGCGTGCCAACATCAACACGGTGGAGGACCTCATCTCCAAGACCGAAGAAGAGATGATCAAGGTACGAAATCTGGGACACAAGTCTCTCGAAGAAGTGCAGCAGAAACTTGCGATGATGGGACTTTCCCTGGCAAGTGACGATAACAATTAAGGAGGAAACAGACATGCCCGGTACCCGTAAGCTTGGCAAGCCCACCGACCAGAGAATGGCTATGCTCAGACAGCAGGTCACAGCTCTTCTGGAGAATGGGCGCATGGAGACCACCCTCATGAGGGCTAAGGAAGTAGCTCCTATTGCCGAAAAGATGATTACATTGGGTAAGAACGATACATTGGCATCCCGCCGTCAGGCATACTCCTTCATCACAAAGAAGGACGTAGTCGTTAAGGTGTTCGATGAGCTCGCTCCTCGTTACAAGGAGCGCAACGGCGGTTACACAAGGATCACAAAGCTTGGTCCCCGCCGCGGTGACGCCGCCGAGATGGCAGTAGTCGAGCTGGTGTAATATCCAATAAATAATGAGCGCTCCAACCGTTATTCAGCAAAAGCTGAGTGACGATTGGAGCGCTTTTCTTTGAATAATCTCCCGGCATCATGGGATAATAAATGACATATAACCATGAATCGGAGATGGTAAAATGAAAATGTCAGACAGGGACTACGGCGAGTACGTGAAAAAGAAATCCCCCGGTTCGCCGCTTTTCACAAATATGCTGAAGGCATTTCTGGTGGGGGGAATTATCTGCTGCATAGGGCAGGGGATACTGAACCTTTTCACGGGGACGGGTCTTTCGGAGGAGGAAGCCGCCACAGCCGCCTCCGTAACCCTTGTGTTCGTGGGGACGATCCTCACCGGTGTCGGCGTTTACGACAGCATCGCGAAATTTGCCGGAGCGGGAACACTGGTGCCCATCACAGGATTTGCCAACTCTGTAGCAGCGCCGGCGCTGGAATTCAAGTCCGAGGGCTACATTACCGGTACGGCGGCAAAGATGTTCATCATCGCGGGGCCTGTTATAGTTTACGGCACCGTTGCAAGCGTCATTTACGGACTGATTCTGACGGTTATGAAAGCGCTAACATAAGCAGCCGAATGTCACTGCCTAACAGAACAGCAGCCGGATCCGGACGTTTTCAGCAAAAGCAACCAAATCAAGCTGCTTTTCAAAAAAGCAACTAATTTTGATTGCTTTTAGAAAAAGCAACCGAATAGGGTTGCTTTTTTCTTTTCTATGTTGTATTATATAGGCGAGGTGAAACACTATGTATTCAGCACTTATGATAGATCTCAGGCAATCCCGGAAATACGGGGTGGACGAAAGGGAAGAGATACAGCACTTTATATATGAGGTGCTGGATGTACTGAACATGATATTCAGAAACTCTCTGGAGCGGAAGAGTGAATTCAGCGCAGGGGACGAGGTGCAGGGACTGTTTAAAACCCCGGGGGCGGCGTACCTGTATTACAGGCTGTTTTCCGTGATGATCCACCCGGTGAAGATCAGGGCCGGGATAGGGGTCGGCACATGGGACATCAGGATCGAGAAGGGCGGCACCACGGCTCAGGACGGTCAGGTGTACCACAGGGCGCGGAAGGCAATTTCAGCGGCGGACGAGACGGAGGGGTACAGCGTACTGTACTGCTCCCAGGGGAAGAGCGACACGGCTATAAACTCCCTCATCGGTGAGGCGGCGGAGATAGTCAGCCGCATGAATGCCTACCAGAACGACCTGATGCTGTTTTCGGAGATGCTTTCGCCCATAAACATCGGCGAGGCGGAAAATGTTTCCGTGATGTATTCCCTGTACTATTTGCTTTGGAGAAAAAGGAAAATCAGATTCTTCGCCCGGGAAAAATCAATAAGCGACAAACTGCCCCTTGCTGACAATGCGGAAGACATATTAAAACCCGTCCCCGTGGACGCCTGCGCGCCGGAGGAGTCCTTTTTTGTCACCAGCGGCAAGCCCAGAGGACTGCCGGTGCGGATCGCGAATATCCTGGGGATCACGAGGCAGAGCGTGGAGAGAACGCTGAAGGCGGCCGATATCTTTACCGCCCGGAATATGGCGATTTCCGCAATAAAGGCCATGACGGAATAAATAACGGAGGTTGGGATAATGATACTGATTTTGCTTATCGGGGCGCATTTTCTGGCGGATTTCACTCTGCAGCCCACGAAATTGGCTGAAAACAAGACAGAAAGCGCGGGATATCTGCTGCTCCACGCGGGGATATACGCCGCCGTGACGGCGCTTGTCGGATTCCTGTCAGTGGAATGGAGGGCGATGCTCCTGCCCTGGGGGATAATTGCCGTGAGCCACGGGCTTGTGGACCTTCTCCGGGTGGCGGCGGACAAAAAATGGCCCTCCGGCGGAGCGAGATTCAGGTCTTTTCTGCTTGACCAGGTCATCCACCTGGCCTTGATCGCGGCGGCGTATTACGGCTTCGGATTGGGGGAGCATACCACAACGCTTATTGACGGCGCCACAGCGTCTGACACGGTGAGGGGCATACTTGTCTGCGCCGTAATATGGGTGATCATCTGGGACCCGGCGTCGGTATTCGTGCGGAAGCTGTTCAACTTCACCGACAACGTAAGCGGCGGGAGCGGCGGCTCCGAGCCCCGGGCCGGGAGGATCATCGGAAAGCTGGAGAGGCTGATAATCGTCATCCTTGTGCTGGCGAACCAGATCGGCGCCATCGGCTTTGTGCTGACGGCAAAGAGCGTCGCCCGGTTCAAACAGCTTGAGGACAAGGATTTCGCTGAAAAATATCTGGTGGGCACACTGACCAGCGCGTCGATTGCGATAATAACCGCCCTGATACTGGGGCAGTACATATAGAAAGCGGGAGGAAGAAAGATGAAAACAGGACTGAAAAAACTGATTGCAATGGTGATCTGCACCGTACTGGCGGTGAGCATGCTGACCGGCGGCGCAATGGCGTTTATAGCCGTCCAGGGCACCTGCGGCGACTGCCTGACCTGGACGCTGACCGACGACGGAGTGATGACGGTTTCGGGGACGGGTGACATGAGGAACGACCCCTGGCCGGTTTATAAAAATGACATCAAGACCGTGGTGATAAACGACGGAGCCACAAGCATCGGTAAAATCGCCCTGGAGGAGTGCAAACTGCTGACAAGCGTGACCATCGCCGACAGCGTCACCAAAATAGATGACTGGGCCTTGGACAGCTGCACATCACTGAGGGGAATCACCCTGCCGGAAAGGCTGAAGACCATCGGCAAAGGCGCGTTTTACGGCTGTACGCTGTTTAAGGACATCACAATTCCCAAAAACGTCACAAGCATCGGCTCGTTTGCCTTCGGTGACTGCCCGGCCCTTACGGAAATAAACGTGGACGCGGGGAATCCCGCCTTCTCAAGCGACAGCGGCGTGTTGTACAACAGGAACAGGACAAAACTGATCCAGGTTCCCGGAGGGTTCAAAGGCGATTACACCATTCCTGACAGCGTGACGGTCATCGGGGAGGGAGCGCTCATCGGCTGCAAATCGCTTACGGGCATAGCAATCCCGGAGGGCGTGACGGAGATCGGCGATTGGGCCTTTGAAAGCTGCGAATCGCTGAAGGAAATCACCGTACCGGAAAGCGTGACAAGTATCGGCAGCTACGCCTTTAACGGCTGTGCATCCATAAAAAGCATTACAATACCCGAAGGCGTAACGGAAATCGGCTTCACTGTGTTTGCCGGGTGTACGTCACTGGAGAAGGTGGTTTTTAAAGGGAACGCCCCGAGCTTCACCAACGACTTTTTTGAAAACGTAAACGCCACGGTATACTACCCCGCAAACAACAGGACGTGGGACAAGTACGTCAAAGCCAACAACCAGCTTGGCGGCAGCATCACATGGGTCGCGTCCGGCGAAGAACGGGTTCGGGGCGACGTGGACGGCGACGGCAAGGTGGGCAACTCCGACCTGATACTGGTGGCGCGGTACGTGGTGGCGATATACACCGAGGCAACGAAAGCCGACGTGGAGCGATACGGCGACATGAACGGCGACGGCGTTATCACCAATCAGGACATCATCAGCGTCGCCCGCAAGGTCGTGGGCCTGGGGTAATTCCGCGCAATCCCACAGGGGCGATCAGCGGAAAAAAGAGCCTCCCTTTACACAAGGGAGCCGGCGGCAACCTCATACCATGTAGGGGCAGCCCTTGCGGCTGTCCCTTTTTGCGCCGGAATACGGGAGTGGGACGACCGCAAGGGTCGCCCCTACAGGCGGGGTTTTTGCGGGCGATCAATGATCGCCCCTGCGGGTGCACCACCACACCACACGGGGAAGGGAATACAAAAATCATTATTGCAAATCGAAATAACATGTGATAACATCATAATATATGAAATCGGGCGAAAGCAGTCGAAGACCGATCGGGGTGATAAAGTGCTGATATACCTTCAGATGATAGAAGATGAAGGCGACAGAAGCAAATTCCTGCGGATATACAATACATACCGCAATATGATGTACGGCATCGCCGTGAAGATTCTGGAGAACGAGCAGGACGCGGAGGACGCGGTGCATCAGGCGTTTCTGGCGATCATAGAGCATCTGGACGATGTAAAGGAAGAGGACGTCTCCCGGACAAAAGCCTTCACAGCCGTAATAACGGAGCGCAAGGCCATAGATATAATCAGGGCCCGGGCGAAATTCGTCGATACGCACCTTGAGGACACCGCGGGGGGAATAGAAGTCGCCTACGAGGGGGAAAATGACCTTGCACGGGCAATGGCAAGGCTGAACCCCAGATACAGGGAGGCGCTGCTCTTACGATACGACAGCGGCTACAGCACAAAGGAGATCGCCCGGATGATGGGCCTCAGCCGTGGCACGGCCCAGAAGCTCATCTGGCGGGCGAAGGAGGCCCTGCGGAAGGAACTGGAAAAGGAGGGGCAGGATGAATAGCTTAACCTTTACCGATGCCGACCTCAGAGCGGCGGCGGCTGAGGTGCGGGAGGCCATGCTCAGAGCCCTCGCCGGCCCCGGCGAATGTACCCATGAGTTTTCCGAGGCCTTTAAAGAAAAAATGCGCCCGCTTTTTGCAAGGGCGAAGCGGAAGCAGCGGAACAGGGGCATCCTCCGCAGTATCGCGGCCATATTCATACTGCTGTTTATCAGCATGACCGTGTGGCTCTCCGTTGACGCGGAGGCCAGGGAAGCGGTGCTGAACTGGGTGCGCCAGATTTATGAGGACAGGGCAGTCTACACCTTTGACACAGTTGCCCAGCCGGGCGAGCTGCCGGATTATGAGATCACATGGATCCCCGAAGGCTTCGAGTTGGTGGAAGAGTACGGGGATGAAGTGACAAAAGCGTTCTTATATCATAATGATAACACTGTCCAAGACATAGTGATTGAATATCATTTTGTCGTTAATAATACTCACACGGAGGCAATATTTGATGACGGAACACAAGTGGAAAGTGTTTTAATAGATGACATGGAAGGCGATTATTACTATGATAATGAAGCTAACGGACTTATATGGACCAATAAACATAATAGTATAATGTTCATCATCAGCAGCCAATTAGAAAAAGAGATTATAATTCATATTGCGGAAAGCATTGTAAAAAAATAATTTAAAAAGTTTTAATAATAAGTGTC
>JAFRUW010000160.1 GCA_017438675.1 Oscillospiraceae bacterium
CATTTTTCCCGGGAGCATGTATCACGGGATAGCAAACAGTGAATAAAGCGGCGTCGAGCAGATTGTGAGATATTTTGAGTTGTAACGAGGCATCTTTTCCGCAGGGAATACTGGATGTATTTCAAGGAAAAGTAACGAAGTTACAGCTCATAAATAGCCGCAAGATGCCGATGGCGGTTTGTTCGCTGGTTGCTTAGATACAGGAAAGCCGCAAACGTGCAAATTGAATTCTCCTTATTCAACAATTCAAATCAATTCAATTTGTGCGATGCAGCGGCGCTATAACTCAAAAGAAATCGTAAGATTTCTTTTGAAGCATGTCGACCTTGTCGACATGCAAAACCCCCGACCGGTTTGCAGTCGGGGGTTTGCCGGGGGAAACTGTATTGTATATTTGATGGGAAAAAGCTGTTTTGGGTCCGGACCGGAGCTTGCTCCGGTCCGGTATTTTGTTTTGCCGGTTCTTATGCGTTTACAAGTGCTCTTGCGATGAGAACCAGGTCGGTGTTGTTGATGAGGCCGTCAACGTTGAAGTCAGCAGCGACCTTCTGCTTTGCGTTGAAGTCTACGAGGCCGACAAGGTAACGTGCGATCATGATGAGGTCAGCGTTGGTTACTTCGCCGTCCATTGTTACGTCGCCGATGGGATAGTTGTTGTCAACAACAACTGCACCGTCGATTGCAACTGCGTCGATGAGAGCGCCTTCAAGATCGGTGACCTCGATGATGCTCAGGTCAACGGGATACTCGCCGTCAGCAAGAACTGCGTCGAATGCGTAGTTGATGGTGAACAGAACGCCGTCGATCTCTTCGCCTGCGCCGTCGTATACAACGATTCTGCCGTCTGCCGGGTTGTACTCGAAGTCAAAGTCAGACTCGATGGACTCGATGGGCAGTGCGGAGTCGATGTACAGTCTTGCGGTGGTGATGGACTCGTCGCCGGTGTAGGTAACCTCAACGGCTGCAGTCTTGTCGGCAACTGTGTCGACTGTGACCTTCTCTGCTACGATACCGATGTTCTTAATGTCGCCCTTGACGACCATACCCTCGTAATCCTCATCAGCCATGGGGGCTCCCATTGCCTTGGAGTAGTTCTCCTCATAAGCGGAGTAGTCAACACCCAGGTCAGCGCAGAGTCTCTGCATGTCGATGGAGTAAAGGAATACGCCGAGGATATTCAGCGCAGACTTCTGTACGTCACCGCGGCAGATGCTGTTGCGATACCCGTACCAGTAGATAACAGCGTCGTCGCCGATCTTGTCATACTGAGCAGTTCTGTTGGCGATAGCAGCCTTGACGTTATCCGACAGATACTCTTCGCTGGGAGCGTTTGTGGGAACAGTGTAGCAGAGTTCGCCGCCTGCCGTGGGAACGAAGTTGCCCCACTCTTCTGTTCTCGTAATTCTGCCGTTTCTGCCTACGGTCTCTGTTATTACAACATATCCGGTTTCATCAAATGTGGGAGATACGGCGCCGATGTAATTTGTAATGGTAGTTACAGCCTTGCCCGGGGTAATCATGTCATTGCCTGCGTGCATGGAGACATGGGGAGAAGACTGACCGCCGTTCCAGTCGGTCATGATGAGACCCTTGAAGCCCCACTCGCCGCGGGCCAGGTCAGTACATGCGTCATAGGAGTCGCCGCTGGGCCATCCGTTGTTCTCATTGTAGCTGGTCATCATGAACAGAGGCTGACCGAGCTTGATTGCGATCTCGTAGCCCTTCAGATAGATCTCACGGGATGCGCGCTCGCTGATTATGTTGTTCTCGGAGTTGCGGTTGTTCTCCTGGTTGTTGGCCCAGTAGTGCTTGATTGTAACGCCGCCGCCCTTGTGAGCCTGTGCGCCGCTTACAACATTGGCCGCTGTGAGACCTGTTACCAGAGGATCCTCGGAGTAATACTCGAAGTTACGTCCGCACATCGGGTTTCTGATGATGTTCATACCGGGAGCAAGCCATGCGGCTACATGGTATTCTTCCTGCTCGGCGCCGAGTGCATAGCCGAATGCGTAGATAATGTCAGTGTTCCAGGTGCATGCCAGGTTCGCGGAGCAAGGGAATGCTGTGGGAAGTACGTTGTATCTTACAGCGCCCTCAGCGTTCTGGTTGCAGATGGTGATGCCGCCGTCATTGGAGTAGAAGTATGTGCCGCCGACTCTGTTGCTGTCATTGATCCGGGGGCTTACAACGCCGTCCTGGTCGCAGCGGATACCCGCAGGACCGTCGCAGTAACCGAGAACGGGGATGTGTCTGGACTCAAAGAGCTGCTCTGTTGTTCTGCCGACGTTGCCGGGGAGTGCGGAGGATGTGGCTACGAGGTTGCCCTCTTCGTCAAAGATTCTGCCGACGCCTCTTGTGTTGCCTGCGCCCTGAGCAAGTCTCGCAAGCTCAAACTCGGACAGGCATGCCACAAACTGCTTCAGGGTAATTCTGCCCTCGACTACGTCTGTCAGCTTTGCTGTTTCCTTTGTAATGCCTTCGGGAAGATCGGGTACGATCTCAACAACCTCTGCGTATGTTGATGTCTGATGACCCTTGAAGTTGGGGCCGTCGGGATCCTGTGCATTCTGGATGATGCCGTTTACGGTCTTTGTATCGATTGTGATGTTGTTTCTTGCTGTGTAGTTCTCAGCGTCCTCTGCGAAGAGGTATGTGGTGATGGTCTCGTCATCATAAGGAGATGCGTTGTTCTCATAATGGAGATCCTTGAGTTCGTATCTGGGAGCTGCAGCGATTTCCTTCATCTCGCCTTCGTATGTGATGGGTGTAGCGCCGGCCTTGGAAATCTCGTTCAGAACCGCGCCGTCTTCAAGTGCGAGCTGGTTGGAAAGCTGCTCTGTGACTGTTGTTTCGGCAAGGGTGAGAACTGCCGCGACGTGAGTGTTTCTGGAGCAGTTGCCCACTCTGATGATGTAATCGCCGGCTTCCATGATATACGCTGCCTGAGCTTCGGAATAGCTGCTCATGTCAGTTGTAGCAAAGCTGAGCTTCAGCATCTGCATTTCGCCGGGAGCCAGAGTGTCGGTCTTGCCGTATGCTGCCAGTTCCTGATAGGGCTTCTCAAGCTCACCGTCGGGAGCGGAGAAGTAAACCTGTACGACTTCTTTGCCGGAGTATGTGTTGCCGACATTGGCAACAGCAACATCCAATGTAACCTTTTCGCCGTTGACGTCGATGTTTTTTACCTGAATATCAAAATCAGTGTAGCTGAGGCCGTAGCCGAAGGGATATGCCACGTCTACGCCGAAGGTGTCAAAGTAACGGTAACCGACATAGATGCCGTCGTTGTAATACTCAACTGTTGTGTTGTTGTCCATCCATGAGAAGCCTTCCTGAGAGGAGAGATAATCGTCAAGGATCTTGGCCCATGTGGAAGAGGTCTTGCCGGAAGGTGTGACCTCACCTGTCAGGACCTGAACTGTGGTCAGACCTGTCTTCTGTCCGCCGTAGCCGACATGAAGAAGGGCGTCGATATTCGGGATCTCATCCATCCAGCTTGTATCGGAGATCTGGGTGTTGAGAATAACTATGACGTTCTCGAAGTTGGCGGCGACCTTCTCAAGGTTTGCGCGCTCGATATCGGTCAGCAGCCACTGTCCGTCGCCGCTGGAGAGCTTACGGTCGGAGCCTTCACCTGCGTTGCGGCCGAATACATAGATAGCTGTATCGGCTGCCTTTGCCTCTTCGAGCCACTCGTCGGTGATGTTCACATCAACTGCCATTTTGCTTCCGCTGAAGCCGGTTGCAACGATGCCGCGGCCAACAGCTGTACGGTATGCAGCGGGAGTGGTGATCTCAAAGCCCGCGTCCTCAAGAGCCTCGTCGATCCAGTCGCGCTCTCTCTGGTTAACGATACCGGAACCGGTGCCGCCTTTGACTGTGCCGGTTGCGCCGCTGCCGAACAGTGCGACTTTTCCGCCTGCCTCAAGGGGAAGAATGCCGTTGTTTTCCAGCAGAACATAGCTGTCAAGAGCAATGTCCATGGAAACCTGGTTGTTTGCCACTTCGTTAGGTGTGTAACCGCCGAGGCCGAATGCCTCAAGCTCTGCGTCTGTGTATGCTGCCATAGCCGCGGAGCACAGTGAGAACACCATGACGATGGATAGAATAAGTGCCAGTGCTTTTTTCATGATATTTGTCCTTTCTTTTTAATATGAGATGTCTGAATCCGACTGAAAGTGCGCGGTCGTATTCGCGCCGGGTAGTATATCCTCCTTTCTGATAAAAATCACTACATCATAATCATAGTAAAAAAACGGAAAAAGTATAGAATACTTTCCCATGCGGTTCTGTATTAAATCTAAAATTATCAGATTTCAAACGGTTTTGTAACGGAAGCACATATAAAAAACGAAAAATTCCAGATTATCCACGACATTCGGTGAAAAATCTACAATTTCAAAATGGATTGTCCTTATTCCTCCGTGTTGAAGGAGGGCAGTGAGAATGATATAATAAATATTGGATAAGGAGGCTATAACATGATAAGAGCAATGATCGTTGACGACAATCGCGTCATATGTGAATTCTTTGAAAAGGTCATTGACTGGGCTTCTATGGGTATTGAGCTTGTGGGTATCACCTCCGACGGAATGGCCGGCTGGCAGGAATTCTGCCGTCTCAGGCCGGAAATAGTTATTACCGATGTGCGTATGCCCGGCATGACGGGGCTCGAACTGGCAAAAAAGATACGGGAGAAGGCGCCGGAAACCGCCATTCTGTTCATATCAAACTATGAGGATTTCAGCTACATCAGGGAAGCTATGGAGCTTGGCGCAGGCGGATACATTCTGAAGCATGAGATTCGCGGCAAGATATTTGCGGAAAAGCTGATTCAAATTCGCAGAGAGCTGGAAAACAAAGCGGATCTGCTGCGGGAACGGCGTGAGAGCAGGCTTATTATGTGCCTCAGTTCAATTGGATCGGATGGCGCGGAGGCTGTCTTCCCCGACAGGTACGGCATGCTGCTCACACATCAGGAGGATATTCTGCCCGTTCTCCGCCCGTACAGTGAACGGGAAGGTGCCGAACTGGGCAGTGGCTTTTATGACGATTTCTTTTACCGCCACGGTGAAGGTCTTGTCTGCTGCGTGAAACTGACTGACGGAGTCAGAGCAATTCTTCTGAAGGAAAGTGCAGACCCCGTGAGCTATGCCCGCATGCTGAACAGCGAAGCTTTTGCCCGCTGCGGAATACGGTGCTTTAGTCTGCTCGTGGCACAGGAAGCGGGTATAAACGAGTGTATCACTGCCTGCAGAAACCATTTCAGCGATATAAACCTGCGTTACTTCCGTTCCGGTCAGGTGGTATTTCTGCCAAAGGAATCTGACTCAGGGCCGGTTGGCGACACATCCGGAATAATGACCAAGCTTAAAAACGCAATCAACGGCTGCGACCTTGACACCATGTGCGCCGCTCTTGACACACTGTCTGAGAAGTGTATCGAGAGCGAGAGTATAGATTTTCTCAGTCAGAATGTCAGCGGGCTCCTTGATCTGTTTAAAAGCTACGGCAAAGCCGCAGTCTGCTCGTACGGGGACGAAAAATTCTGGACTGAAGCGGGAGTTGTGATGTACTGGCTGAAAAACAAGTTCATCTCACTTCTGGGCAGTCTCAGGGATGATCCTGTGCTGAACTGCTCGGAACCCGTGAGGCGGGCAGTGGAATACATTCAGGATAACTATACAAACAGCGGCATTACCATTTGCGATATATCCGAACATGTGGGTGTGACTCCGAACCAGCTCAGGCTTCTTATGAAAAGTGAAACGGGTCTAACGCCGATGAAGTGGCTCACAAGCATCAGAATGGAACGCGCAAAAGAGCTGCTTGACTGGAACATGAAGGTATCCGATGTTTATCCGAAGGTCGGGTACACCAATCTGTCATATTTTGCAGACGCCTTTAAAAGGGCGTGCGGTGAAACACCGGTGGAATACAGGAGGCGGGCAAATGAAAAGAAAAAGATTTAAGTCACTGAAGGCAAGAAGTCTTTTCATAATCATACTCTGCTCCGCATTATTCATGGTCGCCGCCACGCCCAGCGTGCAATCGTTTATGTACGACATGTTCCACCCGTATCTGGTAGAATACGTCACACAGAAAACCAGCGACAGCGCCATTCTGATGAGTACGTTCCTGTCCCTCAGCAACAACGCCGTCAGGCATCCCGCAAGAGATCTGATCCGAAAGTATTTCCCCCAGGAGGGGGATGCAGCACCGACTCGGGAGGAAATCAATGAGGCGACGGAGAATTTCCTTGAGCCTATCGAAACGTCGTTTTCTGTCAGCAGCGAGGAGACATTCAGCTGCCTCAGCTATCCTGCCATGTATTTAGACGGTGTGGGCATAATCTGTTCCCCGGAGCTTCAGGACACTGCTGAGATGTTTTTCAACTCTGATTGGTTCCATGATAAGCTGACAAACGGCATAAACGGCAGCTATTATCCCGCCGTACCGGACGCTGGCGGGAACACCGGCGACTGGTTCTGCTTCATGATCTCCTCAATGGGACACGATGTCGAGCATCCCTATTCAGCGCTGCTGCTGACGCCCAGAGAAGATATTGACCGTCTGTGGCGGAATGTCAGCGGTCTCGGCATAACCGACACCGCCTTTGTAAACTCGGACTATGACACGATTTACACCTCCGGCGGCTTCTCCATGACAGACTTTGAATGGATGACCTCCGACCCATCGAATTCTTTGCAGCACCGCATCGTAAAGCGCGAAACGGACAATGAGACTTACTGCTCGGTACTGGTGAGCTTTGAAGGCGAGGGGCTCAGATTCATTACCCGTTTTCCCAACGGGCTGTTCGCAAGCATATTCAAAACGATCCGTCTGAAGCTCATAAGCCTTCTTATCGCACTTATAGCGGCGCTGATTCTGATTATATTCTTCATTCTTCGCCGGATGCTCAGCAGGCTTACCGCACTAAGTGACAAAATGGCGGTTGTCAGGGACGGCAATTACAGCGTAAGGCTTGAAGATTCCAGCGATGACGAGATCGGTCAGCTTGCCGCCGGATTCAATGAAATGACCGACAGGATCAGGGAAAACGTTGAGACAATAGTGGAAAAGGAACGGAGAGAGAAACAGCTGCAGTACAATCTTATGGTTTCCGCAATCGACCCCCACTTTATAAACAACACCCTCAACACCTCCACATGCCTTGCTGCATTGGGGCGAAACGATGAGGTCATTCAGGTCAACGAAGCCCTCATAATATTCCTCAAGGACAACCTGAAAATGAAAAGCTCCAAAACCTTCGACACCGTTGAAAACGAGCTGAATGTTCTGGAGCAATATATAATTATTCAGAATCACCTGTGCTTCAACACCATAACACTCAGGACCGACGTAAGCGATGAGGACCGTAAGCTGCAGATACCTAAATTCATGCTTCAGCCCATGGTGGAAAACGCCATCCTCCACGGCATTATGATGAACAAGGATAAGAACGGCAAGCCTGTTGCGGGTGTGATCGACATAGGCATCAGCCGCGAAAACGGGAGGATAAACCTCACAATACAGGACAACGGTATCGGCATGACCCCGGAGACGGTGGAGCGGTATTTTTATTCCGACGCAAAAGCAGCGCTTGACAACGGTGCCTCCGGCAGCCATATCGGAGTACTGAATGTACGGACAAGGCTGTCCCTGCTTTACGACGACGATTACAGTATCGACGTGGAAAGCGCCCCGGGCAAGGGAACAAAGGTAACTGTTGCGATACCTGATGAGCTGTAAACAGCTCCCATATCTTTTATTCTCCGTGTCTGCTCCTCCGGACTTCGATTCTTTCCGCTGCTCAATGTAATTAAACCTCCGAAGCGGCGCTCCCGTTTCACATCGATTCGGGAATTATTTTTTAAAAACCCGTCCTGATTATTTCAGGACGGGTTTTTATTAGGATGATCGTCTTCTCATCGAGTTCTCCGCTCTGAGCCCTTGCCGGCATGCCGCTGTAATACGTGTTTGTACTGCTTACGGTGAAGGCTTCTCCTTCAACTCATTTGCCTCCACAGCCGGTCGGATGTCTCAAGCCTCAACGACATCGTATTCATCCTCAGCCTTCAGTTTCATTCGCCGGTTCAGGAATTTCTCAATGTCAAAGGTGTATTTCCTGTCGTAGTCCGACGTGTACCTATAGTTTGGATGCTGGGTGATATCGTACTTATCCGACAGGAACGGCCTCACGCCTCTGAGCTGCAGAACGCACGTGTTGCCATTCATGACAGCAAGCTCGTCCCGGCTCATCAGTTCTTTCCCGAGCTTCTGGTAATTGGTACCGTAGCTCGGACTGTTGCCCCGGGTGTCAGAAGTGTTGAAGGTATCGATGGTCTCCTTGCCAAGAGCCTCCGCCAGTTCCTTCAGAGTGGTAGGCTCCGATCCGCCGAGAAAGATCTGTGAGTCCATGTTGCCGATGATAGTATCCGCATTGTCCTTGTAGATGGCTTTCAGCTGCGACCTCGCCTGCAGCACCAGGCAGGCCGAGATCTCACGGCTTCGGATCGTCGCAACCAGTTTTTCTAAGTTCGGGATTTGTCCGATGTTTGCCGCCTCATCGATGAGGCACCGGACATGCACCGGAAGCCTGCCGCCGTACACGTCATCCGCCTTCTCACAAAGCAGGTTGAAAAGCTGTGTGTAGATCATGGAGATCAGGAAGTTGAAGGTTGCGTCCGTATCCGACATAATCAGGAACAGCGCTGTCTTCCGGTCTCCTATGGTATCCAGCTCCAGTTCATCATAGGCCGTGATCTCCCTTAGCTCCTGAATATCAAAAACCGCCAGCCTTGCCCCACACGAGATGAGGATTGACTTGGCGGTCTTACCTGCAGCCAGTTTATATTTTTTAAACTGCCTGACTGCGAAGTGTTTTGGATTCTTTTTTTCCAATGCTTCAAACATCAGGTCCACCGGGTTCCGGAAATCCTCATCATCCTCCCGGATCTCCATGGCATTGATGAATTCGATGAGTGTTGCGAAGTTCTGCTCCTCCGCCGGCGCATCGTAATGGATATATCCGATCAGCGCACAGTACAGCAGCGTCTCCGCCTTGGTCCAGAATTCATCACCGGACCTGCCGTCGCCCTTGGTGTTGGCTATAAGCGTGGTAACTAGTTTCAGTATATCCTTTTCGCTGTGGATATAGGCGAAAGGATTGTAATGCATGCTCTTTGAGAAGTTTATTGTGTTGAACACCTTGATCGCGTAATTTCCAACCTTCTGTAAAGCATAACCGCACTCTACCAGAATGCTGCCCTTAGGGTCCGTCACAACAAACGAGCTGTGCATTTGGAGCAGGTTGGGTTTTAACCAGAATCTTGTCTTGCCGGAACCGGAGCCGCCGACGATCAGGACGTTCTTATTCCTGGCGTCGGCGGGATTTTTGGGACGGCTGCTCATGGTGAGACGTTCGGTTTTGGTCAGGATCACGTTGTTTTTGAAAACGGGATCTTCAAAAGGAGCGATATCGGCATGTGTTCCCCATCTTGCGGAGCCGTATTCCTGATTGAGCCTGAAATGTTTGGCGTTTTTGCTTCGGATATACACCGCAAGGCGCAGAGCACCGCCGCAGGCGGCGCCGACCAGAAGATCCAAGGGATGGAAGCTCGGCATAGGATCACCAAAGGCTGCGCCCAGTGTACTGAAAAACGACAGCAGCTTCTCGCCTACAGCCGCACCCTCGGCAAGGCGCCAGGCTTCGCCAAAGTTTGTACAGACGAGGCCGATCAGAACATACGGCAGTGTTTTAATGATGATCTTCTTCAGTTTGTTTGTATTCATCTCGTATGCTCCCTCTGCCTGTCCCTGGAAAACGCCTTCCCCGGAAGCGCTGCCACAAGTTCCTTAAGTTTCCGAAGATGGGCAAGCACACTGGGACGTTCACTCTTATTAAGCGCCCTGTCTGAGTACTCATTGAACGCCGCAGTCATTGCATCCGCGTCCTTCGCTTTGAAGAACACCAGATACTTTGGCGGCATTACTGACGAGTCCTTCCTTATCGCGTAGTCTATACCGTACTTTCGTGCTACTCTTTCGAACCCGCGCAAATCGGTTTTGGCGATATCTATATTCGTGACGCCCTGGTCCTGACCGATCAGCTCTTTTACCTTTTGTTTTCCAACAGGCTTCTCACCTGCCTTTAACACCGCTTCCTCTTTTCGATGCCTGAGATACACCCTCACGGCAGAAACCACCGTGCGGGCAGTCAGCTTTGACGTGCTGACAGCAAGGTTCACCGCCCTGCCTTCCACTTCCTCCTGCATACAGATCTGCCTCCTCTCTCATAACGATTCCCCTCGGTCTTTACCGTGGGGTTTGTCACCCATCTCAACAGGTCGTCCCGTTTCCCGCGCCGCGATTACTCCATCGGGGATCGGCAGCGCCATGATTCCCCTGCCCATTCGGACAAACACCTCCGGGTCATGGAAGTGCTGTTCATACTTGTCCAGCTGCTCCGGCGTAAGGGAGCCGAAACTGTCCTCCGTAAGCCCCGCCACAAGAAAGCTGCCTGCTACGATGTCGTAAATCTGACCCTCTTCATCCCTGAGAGCGCGGTTAAGGGGCAGATTGTCAAGCTTCCCCTCCTCGTTTACAATCAGGCAGACCTGATCCTCAAAAGGATAGACGGCCTCGATATAGCCGCCCACTGCCTCCTGCAAATCATGGAGTTCTGTCCCAATCTCCACCTTGCGGGGATACTTTTCCGGCTCAACCAGGAGCACGGTCATGGTCTCCCTTTCAGGCTCGGGATCAAACATTTTCATCTCTTCCTCAATGCGCTGCTCAAATGTCTCAGCTTTCTCGAAAACACGGTCAATGCTGTCGTAGTGGTAAACAGTGTTTGACAGAAAATCCGAGGGAGCAACCTCATTCTCGTTGACATTTCTCACTATGCGCTCCAGTTCCGACCTTGTGAAGCTGCCGTCGTCCTGAACAAAGATCATCTCATGGACTGAAGACGGCAGTACATAGAAGTCGCCTCCCATCACTTCCACCGCCTTATCCAGAAACTCCGGGAACTGGACGCATGCGGCTCCGAACCTTCCTCCCTCGACGGAGGCCACCCACAACGCCGATTCCGGTATGTCTACAGCTCCTCCCGAAATGTCCCTCATGACTTCAGACAGGTTCCTGAGTGTGGGCGGTCTGATCGACTCCTGAGATGCCGCTGCATCCTCATGGAGTCTCTCCGGAGTGACCCCGAACTCGTTCAGCATCCCGTTTGTGATCAGCGCGCTTGCAGCACTTTTCCCGTCCTCATCGAGTTCGAACCGGTAGACCACAGACATA
>JAFRUW010000013.1 GCA_017438675.1 Oscillospiraceae bacterium
ATAAATTCCGCCATATTTTGTGAAAATACTCGGGAATACACAAAGTATTCCTCTGCGTTTTTCACTTCATCTGACGAAATTTCTGACTTCGCATTACGCGCACTTCCATCCGCCGCCGCACCCCTTAAGAGAATTCTTTGCTTCAACAATTCCCCGGTCCAAAGAGTAACAAAACAACTCCGACGGGATGATCCTCCTTTGCCAACTAATAGCAGTTGACGTTCACCGCCGATTGTTGTAAAATAGCAGGGTACGAATTGTCAGAAAAAACATCGACCCGAAGAAACCGGAGGCAGATATGGCTAAAGTAAAATGCAGCAGATGCGACAGGCGCTATTCTCCCATTCGGCTGAAGTGCCCTTATTGCGGCGCCCATCGTTCGCGTAATACCGTTCGCAGGGAGCGGGAGGATATTTCCCCCGCCAAGTACATAATCGGCGCCCTTGTGCTTCTGGCGCTTATCGCCGCCGTTGCGGTGCTCATTATCATGTCCATGAAAAACAAAGCACCGGACGAGGCGCAGGATGCAGCTCCCCAGACAGAGTTCAGCCAGGATGAAGGCGTGAACTCCGTTACGGGTGAAGGCGGCTCCGGCACGGCAAACGACGTAACCGACGAGAAGGTGGAGATCACCGCAGTGAAGATCCTGGCAGACGGCGCTGAAGAAGAGGAGGTCTCCCTTTCCGAGGGCGGCACCTGCGAGCTGACTTACAAGACCGAGCCGGTGGAGTCCGAGGAACTTGCCATCTGGACCAGCGACGATGAGGCCATCGCCGTTGTCATGCAGAACGGCCAGGTCACGGCCGTTGGCAAAGGCACCACCGCCGTAAACGTGAAGATCGGCGACAAGACCGACAGCATAATCATAAGAGTAGACTAAAATGATGACATCCCCTGTATTTGCAGGGGATGTTTTTATAGGAGAAGCGTTATGAAAATAACATGTCTGGTGGAGAACACAACGGCGGGGCAGTGCGCCCCCGCCCACGGGCTGAGCCTGTATATCGAGACGGAAAGCCATCGCCTTCTTATGGACACCGGCCCCTCCGACCTGCTCATAAAAAACGCGGAGCTTCTGGGTGCGGATCTCAGGATAGTCGATACCGTGATCCTCAGCCACGGGCATTACGACCACGGCGGCGGCATCCTGCCCTTTGCCGGGCTCAACCCCGACGCAAAGATTTACATACGCAGGAGCGCGGCGGGGGATTTTTATTCCGGCGACCGCCCCATCGGCATCGATCCGGCCATTTTCGATCTCCCGGGGGTGGTGCTGACCGACAGCAGCCTTGAGATCGACGGAGAGCTTTATCTGTTCGGTGACGTGAAGGGTAAGGATCATCAGCCGGAGGCAAACCGCAGGCTGTTTGTCAAAACAGGCGGCCAGCTTGTCCGGGACGATTTCAGCCACGAGCAGTCCCTTGTGATACGGGAAAATGGGAAAAGCGTCCTGCTCTCCGGCTGCGCCCACAACGGCATTCTGAACATTTTAGAGCGTTACCGTGAGATTTTCGGGGATTATCCGGCAGCGGTGATAAGCGGCTTCCACATGAAGAAGGACGGGGAGTACACCGCCGGCGAGCGGGAAACCGTCACCGCCACCGCCCGATGCCTTATGGCGCTGCCCTGCACATATTATACCTGCCACTGCACCGGCCTTCCGGCCTACGGAGCCATGAAGGAGATCATGGGCGACAGGATTGAGTACCTTCGCTGCGGCGACAGGATTGATCTGTAAATAATTAGGGCGGGCCAGAAGGCCCGCCCTCAGTTTTTAGCCGTTATTTCGTTTTAACATGGCGTTGTACAGGTCATTTTTGCCGAAGCCGGTGGACTTCGCCACCTGCTTCACCGAATCCTTGAGGGACATGCCGCTCTCCGTAAGGGTCACGACCTGTTCCAGCGCGTCCTCAAAAGAAATTTCCGTCTCCGCAGGCTCCGGCGCGCCTTCGATTATCAGGACGAACTCACCCTTTGGTGGCGTGTCCTCATAGCGCTTTACCGCCTCCGCCAGCGTACAGCGGAAGGTCTCCTCGTGGAGCTTTGTCAGCTCCCGGGATACGGAGATCCGCCGATCCCCGCCGAAATACTCCGCCATGTCGGAAAGCGTCGCCTTCAGCTTGTGGGGCGCTTCGTAAAAGATCATTGTGCGGCGTTCTGTTTTCAGCTCCTCAAGATGGGCAAAGCGGTTCTTCTTCACCGTGGAGAGAAACCCCTCAAAGGTGAATCTTCCCGTGGGAAGGCCCGACAGCGCAAGGGCGCACACCGCGGCGCAGGGGCCGGGAACGGCAATGACCTCAACGCCCGCGTCATGGCACTGGGAGACAATGTCCTCCCCGGGGTCGCTGATGGCGGGCATACCCGCGTCGGTGGCCAGGGCGCAGCTCTCGCCGGCAAGGAGCCGGGACAGTATCTTTTCGCCGCTTTCCGCCCTGTTGTGCTCGTAATAGCTCACCAGGGGCTTTTTAATGCCCAGATGGTTCAGGAGCTTAAGTGTCACCCGGGTGTCCTCCGCGGCAATGAAATCCACGGAGGAAAATATCTCCGCCGTTCTGGGTGACATATCGCTTAAATTACCGATGGGGGTTCCCACAAGGTACAATGTGCCGGACATGATTCGACTCCTATCTGTGATAAAGCTTTCTGACTTCCTCGCTCTCGCCGCCGTTTTCGTCGTAGAGCTTCAGGGGCGGCAGTATGCTGAGGCCGGGACTTGCGCCCCGCTTCGCGTCTATGAGAATAAGGCTGGGCGCGGCGTCAAGACGGCTGTGGACGAATCTCAGCCGCTTGGGCTCCAGTCCGCTTGAGGACATGAGGTGCATTACCTCGGCAAGACGCTCCGGCCGGTGGACCATGCAGAAGCTCCCGCCCCACCTGGTGTAGTAGGCCGCCGCCCTGCACACGTCGGCGAGGGTGCACATAAGCTCCTCCCGGGCGATGGCAATGCGGGGATTGAGGGCCGATCTGCCGCTTCCGGCGGGGAAATACGGCGGATTGGATACCACAAGGTCAAAGCTCCCGGACAGTGACGGTTCCCGCCACTCCCTCATGTCGGCAGTGACGATCTTCACCCGCTCACTCAGCCCGTTGAGCTCCATATTCCTGGCGGCAAGCTCAGCCGCATGGGTCTGGATCTCCACCCCCACCGCGGTGAGTTCCGGATCGTTCCACGCGGCAAGGAGGGGTATTATCCCCGAACCGACGCCGAGATCCAGAAGAGTCCCGGGCCGCTTTTCCGATATAAAATGACTGAGCAGCACCGCGTCCGTCCCCAGGGTGAACACATCGGGGTCCCGGATAAGCCGCGGGCCGTCTTTCCACAGCAGATCGATGTCCATACCGTCCTCCGTTTTGTTTGATGGTAATACTATATAATAACACCGCCCCACTGTCAAATAAAAACACTGCCTTACAAAGCTTCGAAGAATTTCGCCCCGTAAGCAGCGCAACAAATCGCAGGATTTCTTTTGAAGCGGTGCAAATAAAAAAACAAAGGACCGCCGTTGGCGATCCTTTGTTTTTTTCAGGTTATGCAGTCTGATTATTCAGCGGTGATAGCGCCTACAGGGCAAGCCTCTTCACATGCGCCGCAGTCGATGCAGGCATCAGCGTCTACAACATACTTTGTATCGCCTTCGGAAATGCAGCTGAGGGGGCAGGTCTCTGCGCATGCGCCGCAGGACAGACAATCATCAGAAATAAAATGAGCCATTATTGTGACCTCCTATTGTTATTGGTGTCCTCATTATAGCATAGGTATTTTAAAATGCAAGAGGTATTTTTATAATTAAATCTGGGAGAAAAACGGTTGAAATTACGGGCCTTTTTTCTGTTTGCGCCGAAGGGCATCTGATGATATCTGACATAAAGGTCAAATAGTCAGAAAAAATGAAAAACTGCGAAATACTTTGAAATCGTTAGAAAAGCAAAGCATGAGCGAGCTAAATGAAATCAGAGAATCGTCAAAGGTCAAACAAGGTCAAAACAGGTGTTGCGTTATCCCGGAGGGCAGTGTATTATAATACTCGAAAGGTCAAAGAAAGACAAAGGCAAATCGAAGCAGACCGAATTAAGCTGAAAGAGAGTGATGGTTGTGGGAATAAGCGATTTGATAGCCGACTTTATTAAAGAGGCGTTAAAAGAAGACGACGGCACCACGGAGCTCCAGCGATCCGAGCTGGCAGGCAAATTCAACTGTGTGCCCAGTCAGATCAACTACGTCATTTCCACCCGGTTCTCCCCTGAGCGGGGTTACATCGTGGAGAGCAGGCGGGGCGGCGGCGGTTATATCCGCATCAGCCGCGTTCAGATGACTCCGTCGGCCCTGGCGATGCACACCATCAACGCCGTGGGCGAAGTGATCGACCTGGATTCCGCCACGGCTCTCATATCCAATGCCGCGGCAGGCGGCGCTGTCGATGACAAGACCGCCAAGGTCATGGCAGCCGCCATCGGCAATCAGGCGCTGAGATCGGTGCCCCCGTCGGAACGGGGCAGGGTCCGGGCCGGAATACTTAAGCAGATGCTGCTTATGACAATCTGAATTTATCCGATTAACAGAAAGGGGTTAATTACAATGAAGTGTGAAAAATGCGGTAAGGAAGCAAACGTATATTACAGATCCAATGTTAACGGCAAGGTCACCACAATGAACCTTTGCGAAGAGTGCGCCGAAAAGGTAAAGAACGAGGGCGGGTTCATGGACATGGACCGCATGTTTGACAACATGTTCGGCAATATGTTCAGCGACGTCTTCGGCGGCAGCCTGTTCACCCCCATCACCATGAATCCCTGGAACGGCTTCGGCATGATGCCCATGTTCCGTATGCCGAAATTCAGGATCATGCTTGAGCCCATGACCGGGGACGAGCACGGTGCGGAGACCAAGGCGGAAAAGAAGGCCGAGGTGAAGGACGATCAGCAGATTGATCCCGAAATGGCAAAGCGCAGGGAGCTTAACATGCTCCGCAGCCAGATGGAGGAGGCCGTAAAGAACGAGGAGTTCGAGAAGGCCGCCGAGCTGAGAGACAAAATCAGGAGTCTCAACGCATAACGGTCCGCAAAAACGGTTACATTCTATTCGGGACGGTCTCTTAACCGTCCCGAAAGTTTACGAACGATGATTTGTTAACCCCATTTCTGTTCCGCCAGAAATGGGGGAAAGAGGCGGCCAAAGGGCAACGGCTTATTATGCCGTTTCCCCTTGGAACCCCTTCCCTAAAACGCGAATCACCGCCACAGAACGACAATCGGCGAAAACGATTGAAAGCGTATCTGATACTGCATTCTTCTAACTCGCTCAGCCGCTTACTGCGGTGGTGAATATGGGCTTCTGTGCTCGTTTGAATCCAACCTCAACCGCACAGAAACAACATGCAACGCAAGTGATCAGCGGGTTAGGCGCACAGACTATTAAGGTTTAGGGATACCGCAAAACCGTATGTGTAGAGTATATTTCACGACCGGACGAACGCATTGTTTCCACCATGGGATTCCAAAGGGCAGAGCCCTTTGGCGTGTTCTTTCCCCTATTTCTTCCACGAGGAAGAAATAGGGCGCCCGCCGCGCAGGCGATGAAAAATCTAAAGCAACACATACAGCAAAAGCAAAAACCAACCCGATAAAACCCGCAATAAACTCCAAAAAAGGGGGCAAATACAATGAGGTATGAAGACAGATTTACAGAGAGGGCAAAATACGCTCTCAATCTCGCCCATGACGCCGCGGCGAAGATGGGCCACGGCTATGTGGGCAGCGAGCACATCCTTCTGGGGCTCATAAGGGAAAACGACGGCGTCGCCGCAAGGACCCTTAAGAAGGCAGGACTGGATGAGGAAATGATCGCCGCCCTGGTGGAGAAGTTCGTTGGCAGGGGCGAAGAGTCCAGCACCACGGCCCTGGGCCTTACCCCCAGAGGCAAGCGGATCATCGAGCTTGCGGTGAACGACGCTGCAAGGCTTGGCCACCGGTTCGTAGGCACCGAGCATCTTCTCATGGGCATTCTCAGAGAGAGCGACTGCGTGGCTGCAAAGGTCATCGCCTCCACCGGCGCGGATCTCAACAGGCTCTACACCGACCTTATAAACATGTTCCGCGGAAGCGAGTACCGTCAGCCGGCGGTGGGTCAGGAGCGGACAAAGCACAGCGACACAAAGACCCTGGATCAGTTCAGCCGGGACCTCACCGAGGCGGCCTCAAAGGGCGAGCTTGACCCGGTTATTGGCCGTGAGCAGGAGATACGCCGTGTGGTTCAGATCCTGAGCCGCAGGACGAAGAACAATCCCGCCCTTATCGGCGAGCCCGGCGTGGGCAAAACCGCCATC
>JAFRUW010000161.1 GCA_017438675.1 Oscillospiraceae bacterium
AGCCATATCCCTGCAAGGATTTCAACCACCACAGTAAAAAAGCCCGGAAAGCAGCTATTCACTGCTCCCCGGGCTATACCTAATCTATTCGACCCTCAACACCGGCGATGTAATATATCTTACACCGTCGAATATTGCGTTCTGAAGGATGAAATCCGCATCATCCTCATTCAACGACGTCAGATCGAGAGAAAGACTCCCGTCTTCCTTTTTTTTGAATACGCGGCGTGGGAAATAATTTATAAACTTTCTCAGTTCATCAAAGAACCGACATGACCTGAGCTCATACACTACTTCCCCAGCGGATACAATATTCACATCCTCCCCATTATATATCCGTTCTGCCACTTCCCCCACGCACAAGTCCAGACTGACATTTAACCAATGCGTACTTCCTTCTTCGAACGCAAGGCTAAGGATCCTCTGGACATCCTCTTTTGAGAATCGCAGGACCCTCTTCTCATCCTCAAAGAGGTCTCTCCAGGCCCATATATCAAAAACGATCTCGTCGAAGCTGGAATCGAATGGGTACTTGTCAAGGCCATAGTCGTTTAAGCCAAGGTCGTCCCACTCATCAAGCAGCCTATCGGCTGCCGCGAGGAATTCATCGAGCGCGGTAGTTTTAGTTTTTTCTTCAGGCATTCCAGGCCTCCTTTCCAAAATAGAAAGAAAGGATCCGCTGCCCTTCCTCGGAAACAGGGGTGAGACCAGCACCGCGAATCGCCCTCAGCACCATGCGCTTCCTTCTGCCGAGGACGATTCTCTCCTGGCATCTCTTCCACCGCTCGATACGCTTAAGGAGTACCGCCCTGTAGAAAAGTTTCAGCAGCGCCCGCGCGATTATCGCGTACACACACAGGATAGCCGCCGGTATTGTGGTCACCACGAACCATGTGCATGCCCGGGTATCACCGAAAAACCCCTCGCACGCATTTACATATGCGTCAAAGCCCGGCTTCAGCATAATTACCGGATACTTCAGCATCCATTCCAACAGACTATACATGATAACCCTCCTTCATCTTAAAAAAAACGCGGCAGAAGGTACCCTCCCGCCACTAATCATTGTTCGCCCTATTAAAAACAGGGCATTGTTCACATTTGCCGCCCTCAAAAACACAGGGCATATAGATCCTCTGATCACAGCCCGGAAGCTGCGTCCAGAGGACATCACATTTTTTCCCGGAAAGCGGTATGCTGCCTTTCGCACGCCGCCACTCCTTGAACCTGTCCCCACACTCTCCGCACTGATGGCCGCTGGCACAAAGCTCACGGGTAAGACGGTTTTTTAGGAAGCACCCCATCCCTTCAATTACTTTGGGAAGGCTCGCCGCCCTGTCACATCTCCCGAATTCATCAAGCACATATCCAATATGCTTCATGCACTCGGGACTGCCGATCATCCCACAGCCCTCGCAGGGATATTTGCTGTCCCGGAAATCCTCGTTCACCTTACCGTCAAGATAAGGCGCCCATGTCCTGCGCATTGGCGTGTCGCGAAAATATATACAGGATTTTTCCCGCTCCTCCGTATATCTTTTTGCAAGCTTCGCCGCCTCCTTCGGTGTATAAAACACCGCTTTTCCAAGCTCTGCAAGCTGACGCCTGACCGGGGTTCCGAAAAATCCTTCGCCGCGCTTTGACTGAGCGCTCATACAGATCTCGACAAAGCCACCCTCATAATAGCCGGTGACTTTTCCTTCAACCACGACAAACTCCTCATCCGGAGCCGCATGATTGTGGTAGTAAAGGTTCTCCTCCACAAAGTAGAGGACGCTTCCCACCTCCGGCCGGGCCCGCTTTTTCTTTTTGGGCGCCGTCTTCATCAGACTCGGGAAAAGGCATATCTGCCCTTCAAGCCTTTTCATGCCCCCTCCTATTCATGCATTGACCCACATGAAAATGTTTGCGAGGTATGCAAATGCTCCAGCAATGCCGCCAAGCTCCATAAAATCACCCGGACCGGCGCCCAGGGTCTTAACGCAGCCAAGCGATACAACCGGTTTCCCGTCTCCGAGGAAAAGGGAGAAATCCGCGAACGCCCCCTCGTTTCCGCCGGGCGTCACATTGACACGGATCTCCTCCCATTGCTGCGGGAGAACCACATCTGCCCTTCCGCTGGGAGGGATCGCCCAATAGACCTTTTCAAGCGCACCAGACAGTTCCTCCATCCCGGAAAGCTGTTCCCAGCACTTTTTGAAGAGATCCGTTGTTTTGACCGGTCCCTTTACCTTCAGCGCCTTGCCATAGTCGCCAATATACATACGACCCTCCTCCTTCA
>JAFRUW010000162.1 GCA_017438675.1 Oscillospiraceae bacterium
ATTGACGCCGTTCGGGTCAAGTCCATCTCCCATATCACCGGCGGCGGCTTCTATGAGAACATTCCCAGAAGCCTTCCCGAGGGTATCGGCGTAAAGATCGAAAAGAGCGCCCTCAGGACGCTCCCCATCTTCGACCTGATCGCAAAGACCGGAGACATCCCCGAGCGTGACATGTACAACACCTTCAACATGGGTGTGGGCATGAGCATTATCGTCCCGGCAGAGGAAGCGGACAAGGCCGTTGAAATCCTGAAGGCAAACGGTGAGGACGCCTACATTATGGGCGAGACTGCGGAAGGAGAAGGCGTATGTCTGATGTAAGGAAAGACAAGGCGAGGATCGCGGTCTTCGTTTCCGGCGGCGGCACCAATCTTCAGGCCCTTATCGACTATCAGAAGGAGGGAAAGCTGAAGCACGGCGAAATAGTCCTTGTGGTCTCCAGCAATCCCGAGGCTTACGCTCTTGAGAGAGCGGCAAACGCGGGAATCACCGGCGTCACCGTTTCAAAAAAGGAGCTGGGCTCACAGGCTGCCTTTGAGGAAAAGCTTTTCCGGGCGATGAATAAGTACCGGATTGACTTTATCGTCCTTGCGGGATTTATGAGCATTTTAAGCGCAGATTTCACGTCAAGATACCCCAGGCGCATAATCAACGTCCATCCGGCGCTTATCCCGTCTTTCTGCGGAAAGGGCTACTACGGGCTGAAGGTCCATGAGGAGGCCCTTAAATACGGCGTCAAGGTCACGGGCGCCACAGTCCACTATGTTAACGAGATCCCCGACGGCGGGGAGATAATATATCAGAAGGCCGTCAAGGTCAAAAAGCATGACACTCCCGAAATACTTCAGCGGAGAGTTATGGAGGAGGCGGAGTGGAAGCTCCTCCCAAAAGCGGCGGAGAAGGTTTCCAAAAGAATCGTAAGGGAACGAGGTAAGGATAAATGAAGGTAATGGTAGTAGGCGGCGGCGGAAGAGAGCACGCCATCATAAAGTCCCTTAAAAAGAATCCGGAAATAACCGAGATGTATGCCCTGCCCGGAAACGGAGGTATCGCGGCGGACGCTGTCTGCGTGAATATCGGCGCCAAGGATATCGAGGGCGTTGTGAAGTTCGCTCAGGAAAAGGGCATCGAATTTGCCGTTGTCGCCCCCGACGATCCCCTTGTTATGGGCATGGTTGATGCCCTTGAGGCTGTGGGCATACCCTGCTTCGGCCCCGAAAGGAAGGCGGCTATTATCGAAGGCAGCAAGGTCTTTTCCAAGGAGCTCATGAGGAAGTACGGCATTCCCACGGCGGAATATGAAGTATTTACCGATATGGACAAGGCCCTCATGTATCTTGAGGAGGCACCCGTACCTGTGGTCATCAAGGCCGACGGTCTGGCTCTCGGCAAGGGCGTTATCATTGCCCAGACGAGAGACGAGGCGAAGAAGGCTGTCCGCTCCATGATGGAGGACAGGATCTTCGGTGAGAGCGGCAGCAGGATCGTTATTGAAGAGTTCCTCACCGGCCCGGAAGTGTCGGTACTTGCCTTTACAGACGGCAAGACCATGGTTCCCATGGTCTCCTCCATGGATCACAAGCGCGCCCTTGACAATGATGAGGGCCTCAACACCGGCGGCATGGGCACAGTTGCTCCCAATCCCTACTACACCAAAGATGTGGCGCGGGAGTGTATGGACACCATTTTCATCCCTACCATGAAGGCTATGAATGCGGAAGGCCGCACCTTCAAGGGCTGCCTATACTTCGGCCTTATGATAACGCCCAAGGGCCCCAGGGTCATCGAATATAACTGCCGATTCGGCGATCCCGAAACCCAGGTGGTGCTCCCCATGCTGAAGTCCGATCTGCTCACAATCATGATGGCGGTATCAAAAGGCGAGCTTGAGAGCGTTCCCGTGGAGTTCATGGACGGCGCGGCATGCTGTGTCGTCATGGCGTCAAAGGGCTATCCCGGAAAGTACACAACGGGTTATGAGATAAAGATCCCTGACGATCTCGATGCGGAATGCTATATTGCCGGCGGGAAGATCAATGAGGACGGGAAGCTGGTCACCTCCGGAGGCCGTGTTCTCGGCGTTGTGGCAACGGCAGGCACTCTGGAAGAGGCCGTCCGCAAAGCCTACTCTCAGACGGTGAGAGTCACATTTGAGAACGCGTATTACAGAAAAGACATAGGAAAGAGAGCTTTAGCGGCGGGAAAGGATGAATAGAATGGTTTATCGCGTATATGTGGAAAAAAGACCCGAGCTTGCACATGAGGCTGCGGCTGCGAAAAATGACATCCGTGATTTTCTCGGCATCACAGCCCTTTCCGACCTTCGCATCCTGAACAGATATGATGTGGAGAACCTGGAAAAGTCAATGTTCGATTACAGCGTGAAGGCTGTTTTTTCCGAACCTCAGCTTGATATAGTCAGATATGACCTCAATGATCTTGAGGGCGCCGTTGTATTTGCCGTGGAGTATCTGCCCGGCCAGTTTGACCAGCGTGCCGACTCCGCCGCCCAGTGCATCCAGATCATCTTCCAGGGTGAGCGCCCCCCGGTGCGCACCGCCAAGGTCTACGCACTTTACGGCGACCTGTCCGCTGATGAGATAGCTGCAATAAAGAAGCATCTCATAAACCCCGTCGAGAGCCGCGAAGCGTCTCTTGCGGAGGTTGAGACCCTTGCCATGGAATACGAGATCCCCGAGACCGTGGATGTCCTTGACGGCTTCAGGGGAGTGGAGGACGCAGACGGGTTCGTGAAGTCCTACGGCCTTGCCATGGATGCCGACGATCTCCGCTTCTGTCAGGAGTATTTCAAAAAAGAGGACCGTGACCCCACTATCACTGAGCTTAAAATGATCGACACCTACTGGTCGGATCATTGCAGACATACCACATTCAATACGATTATCGACAGCGTCACATTTGAGGACGAGGGCCTTAAAAAGGCTTATGATGATTATCTTGACCTGCGCCGTGAGCTTGGCAGGACAAAGCCCGTCACCCTTATGGACATCGGCACCATCGCCGCAAAGAAGCTGAAGGCTGACGGTATCCTCACAAAACTTGACGAGTCCGAAGAGATAAACGCCTGTACTGTGAAGATGAAGGCTGTCGTGGACGGCGAGGAGCAGGACTGGCTGCTGCTCTTTAAGAACGAAACACACAACCATCCCACGGAGATCGAGCCCTTCGGCGGAGCGGCTACATGTATCGGCGGCGCCATCCGCGACCCCCTGTCCGGCAGAAGCTATGTTTATGCCGCAATGCGCGTTACCGGCGCGGCGGATCCCTTAAGACCTGTCAGCGAGACCATCAAGGGAAAGCTCCCCCAGAGGAAGCTTGTCACCACAGCCGCCGCCGGCTACAGCTCCTACGGCAATCAGATCGGTCTTGCCACCGGTCAGGTGGACGAGCTTTACCATGACGGCTACGCGGCGAAGCGTATGGAGATCGGCGCTGTCATCGCTGCGGCTCCGGCGGAAAACGTCCGCCGTGAGCGTCCCGCCCCCGGGGATATAGTTATCCTTCTGGGCGGCAGAACAGGCCGTGACGGCTGCGGCGGAGCTACAGGCTCCTCCAAATCCCACACCGTGGAATCCCTCGAATCCTGCGGCGCGGAGGTCCAGAAGGGCAACGCACCCGAGGAGAGAAAGCTTCAGAGACTGTTCCGCAATAGGGAAGTCTCCCTTCTGATACAGCGCTGCAACGACTTCGGCGCCGGCGGCGTTTCCGTCGCCATCGGCGAGCTGGCCGAGGGCCTTGAGATCGACCTCAACAAGGTGCCCAAGAAGTACGAGGGACTTGACGGTACCGAGCTTGCCATC
>JAFRUW010000163.1 GCA_017438675.1 Oscillospiraceae bacterium
AAAGACGGCCCGAGGGGTTTGATGTGCCCTTGAGGACCTTGCCTACGCCGGTCATACCGTAGCAGCCGGGAGCGAAGATCATGAGAGCGGAATCGCTCTCGCCGATTGTATAGGACTGGGGTTCGTCGTACTGAACTGTGTATGTAGTGACTTTCTTGTTCCTGCCGCTTCCGGTCACTTCGCCATATGCGTAGGAATTAAAGGTAAATGTCTTGCCGCCTTCAAGCCATCCCATCTCCATCATATTACAGATGTTGAAAATGACGATGACATTGTCATAGTTTGCTGTAGCGTAAGCGAGAACTGACGCCTCAGCTTCTGTGATCTCAAGCTCGGATTCCTTGATGTCGTTGCCTTCACTGCCCTTGCGCGCAATGTAAACTATGGCTGTTTCGGAATACTCCTCTGCGTTTCTCAGGATCTGGGGGTCCATTTTGGGAACTCTCAGGGTGCCGTCCTGATTGAGAACGTCCTTCATGATATTCCACTGTGCCTTCATGACGCCGGAATTGGAAAGATCCCAGATTGCTGAGCCTTCGTCGCCCACTACTCCGCCTGCATAGGGAGTCTCTCCGGAATACTGAGCATACCAGTCTCTGTATGCCTGACAGAGCTCGGTGTTATACTCAACGCCCGCTTCTTCAAGGGCCTGGTAAAAATCCACCTTTGTGCCGGAAACGGCACCGCCGCCGCCGCCGTCATAGACGGGGTCGACTGAGGATGCGCCGAATACGTTTACTTTTTTGCCTTCCAGAGGCAATACATTGTTGTCGTTCTTGAGGAGCACAACGCCCTCTTCGCCGACCTCGACGGAAGTCGCGATAGAGTACTCTTTTGCCTCCTCGGGGCTCTTCGTCACAAGATCTTTTGACCATGTGGCGAAAGCCGTTGCGCACAGTGACATGAGCATCACAAGCGCAAGAACAAATGCCAGGGTTTTCTTCATAGGTTTTTCCTCCTTAAAATGAATTGAATTTGTTGAATTACTGCACATCTTAGGGATAATCTGCAATATTCAGCCTTTCTATTATATTATAGTTATAGCTTTCAGACCGGTCAACATCATTGCCTCCAACAGCGGAATGAGGGCGTGAACAGTTCTGTTCGGGTGTGAACTGCAAAATACCGGTGTGAACAGCACAACATTATCTATACAAAAAACGCTGTTTAAGTTATAATTGTTATAATAGATCAAAAAGAACGGAGGCGAAATGAATTGAGCTTTGATACCCTGCTCCAGGCATTCAACGTTAATAATATGCGGTTCGTCACATATATGTCATTTCTCTTTGCTACGATTCTCACGGTGGTACTGTTTTTTAAATATGATGAGCCCATAACAATAAGAAAAAAGATCGGGAAGTTTGTTTTGATCCTCCTTGTCTATACCGGGATCTCACTCCTCCTTATCATTCCGTTCGCTACTCTGTACCGCAGGTTTTTCGGCGGCTGGTTCACCAACAAAATCACCTGTTTTACAATAACCGCAATTATGACCGCGGCCCTTGTTCTGCTCTATGACCGCTCAAACCGCAAAAGCAATATTGCCGCTGCGTCGGTATTCGTGTTCTTCAACACCTCTGCTTTCTTCGTAAGCAACAACCTGTTCAACAAGCTCTTCATATCTGCAAATCCGAATGTTGAACCCGAAAGCCTGTTTCACATCATCGACGTTTTCTCGATTATCGGATACCTCGCCTGCCTCATTCCTCTTTTATTCTTTCTCAGAAGATTTTCACTGAAAAAGA
The DNA here is from genome assembly GCA_017438675.1 of Oscillospiraceae bacterium. Lineage (GTDB taxonomy): Bacteria > Bacillota > Clostridia > Oscillospirales > Oscillospiraceae > SIG495. The sequence continues at coordinate 1,749 of JAFRUW010000163.1, forward strand.
CCGGGAATGTTCCCCTCGTATGCTGGCTGAGCAGTCTTGTCACGAGCATCCCCGGAATAGTGATCTATCTTATCCTTTACAGATACTACGGCTTCGAAGCCTCGGAAAACCCGCGCCTCGTGCTGTTTGTCCTGGCACCGCAGATCAGTGCGCTGGCTATCTATTATCTCTCGTACCTCATTGCCTCCTCCTATGAAAAAGAGCTTGAGCATAACGTAATGTCTGTCAAGGCAAACGAGAACTTTGAGTCAATGCAGAAGCGCAGCCAGTTAAACGACGACATACGTGAGCTGAAGCACGACCTGAAAAACCACATATCCCTTATGAGGACGCTCCTTGCTCAGGGAGATTACAATAACCTGAACAGTTACTTTGATGAGCTTCTGGGCACTCGCTTCAACGTGGTCAACGCTGTTGATTCGGGAAATATGGTGATAAACAATGTTCTGAACAACGCCATTTACGACATGGAGCAGGCTGGTGTGAAGTTCGATACCCATGTCAGCATCAGGCGCAATCTGAATATAAGCGACACGGATCTGTGCTCTCTCCTGTCCAATCTTCTGTCCAACGCATTCGAGGCCACGTTACAGACAAAAGATCCTCAGATCAGCGTCATAATCAGGGAGGAAAACGATTTCCTGTTCATCTCCGTGAAAAACAGTATAAACGAGAGCGTATTGTTCAAAAATCCGGATCTTGTCACCAGCAAGAAGGACAAATCCATCCACGGTATAGGTATAAAGAGCATACGCTCCATTGCGAAAAAATATAACGGAAGCGTATCCTTCACCGAGGAAGACAATATGTTCAATTCCAATGTTATGCTGGTGCTTAAAAAGACGCCGGCACGTATCAGGTCGGGGAGGTCTTCATGAACAAGCTGACTATCGCCCTGTGCGACGACGACAACCTTATGCTCAAGGTCGTCTCTTCCACTGTCAAGAGCACGCTGTTAAAGCTGAATATCAGTTCCGAAATCCGTATGTTTTCCTCACCTTTTCAGCTGCTGAGCAGTCTTGAAACCCGGGAATACGACCTCTTCATACTCGATATAGAAATGCCGAAGCTTGACGGGATTTCACTTGGCATGAAACTCAGGCAGGCGGGTATTGACACCCCCATCATCTATCTTTCCGCCATGGAGGACAGAGTTTACGACAGTTTTGAGACCCGCCCGTTTACATTTATCCGCAAAAGCAGATTCATTGACGATATTTATAAAGTTATGAAGAGATTTGTTGACAGCAGTGAAAGCCTGAATCTGAAGCGCCTCGTAATAAGGGAGTCAAACAACCGCACTGTCAGCCTTGAGCTGTCAAAAGTACTTTATATTGAGAGTGAAATCAAGAGTCAAAAGGTGTACCTCCGTGATAATAAGGAACCGATACACGTAAAATGCACCATGAACTATCTGGAAGATGAGCTCACCAACCACGGTTTTCTGCGATCCCATCGCTCATACCTGATTAACTGCAAATACATACAGTACATCGAGCATGAAACAGTATATCTCACCACCGGCGACACCGTTCCTCTTGGGCGGAGCAAATCTGAAGAATTCATGGAAAAATACCTGAACCTTATGACGTAGGCTCACTTATGCCGCGCCGGAGACCCATGCATAGGATGATTCGTGAGTTCTTAAGTATCTGTCTGCCTCTCGCATCTATGACATCTTATCGGTTGCAGAAAATACTGCACGGGCAGCCGTTTAGGCTGTCACGTCCGGCACCCCGGAGCCCCATAATAATACACCGTGCCGTCAAATAATCATTTACAAGGTAGTATCAATATGGTATTATTGAATAGTAGAATCGTTCTCTCAGATGAATGCACATGAGAAGGAAAACGCATCGAAAGGAAAGAGCATTGCAGCTTTCTCCATATGTGTTTGAAACAAAAAAGGAGGATATCAAAATGAAGAAATCAAAATGGCTGTCATTTATGCTGGCGCTTGTCATGCTGATGTGTGCACTTCCTTTGGCGCCTGCCGCACTTGCGGACGATCCCCCGATGACGATGATCACCCATATTGCTCTCAGCGTCATACTTCCCGAGGCCGGTGATCCGTATTCGATCCCCATTGTTTTGAAGGATGATGAAGAAGGTTACGACCTTGTTGTGAGCAGGATTCAGGACTCGGAGATGAATACTCTCGAACCGGGCTTCGGCACATTTGATGCAAGTAAAGATTATCTCGTTACATGCCGCCTTAATGCCCATGAGAATCATTTCTGGGATCAGAGGCAGGAAGTGGGCGTCACCTGTGACGTAACAGGCGGAAACTTAAACAGTCTTTCGACGACAAACGGAACCGACGGCTCTTTTGCGGATGTGGTCATCGTGTTTAGCCCTAAAGCGCCCGTGCCGTCCCGCGATTACTTCTCCGTGTGGAGATGTGATCAGGACGGAGCCTGGCAGGGCGGCGGCTTTACAATAAGTTATCTTCCGCCTGACGGAGACATTCCCCCCGACAGCGGCAGATACTGGGACAGCAACACAAATCAGATCGTACCTCACGGAACCTGGATCACCCTGAAGGCCAAGCCGGCGGAAGGATACGGCTTCAAGGGCTGGTACAGCGGCAACCCCGATAAGTCCGAAGCAGGCGATCCCACTTATTTTGAAGATCAGCTCCTCTCCACCGGCTTTTTCTACAGCTTCTACGGCGGCAGCACCATGGCCGAGGCTCCGACTGTCTGCGCCGTATTCGAAAAGGGCGGGGTTTATACCCGTCCCGCGGACCAGATCCAGATATGGGCGACGGACGGCGGTCAGGTAGCGGCAAAATATGAGATCACGGGCGCAAACCCATATGAAATTCCTGAAAAGGACGGTACGGAATTCGTTCATATCGGCGAGATCGTTCCCTTCTACGAGGGCGATGAAATCACCGCAGTCGCGAAACCTGATACAGGTTATTCATTCAAGGGATGGTACCATGTGAACATAGAGTGGGGACCCGGAGAAGGAGAGAAATATCAGGGTAACGTTATCGCAACCGATTTGACCTACACCTACAGACCGGGAGTGACCTTACTTCCCGGTGACACTGAGGCGCTCAGATATGTCTGCGCCGTATTTGAAAAGGGCTCCGGTTTTGAAAAAGGCGACGTTGACAGGAGCGGACAGGTCGGCAATTCAGACCTCATCATGGTGGCCCGCCACGTAGTGCATATCCTGACCCTCACAGGCGAGCAGTTCACACTGGGTGACATGAACGATGACAATGTCATCGACAATAAGGACATAATTACCCTGGCGCGTAAGATCGTAGGACTGTAAAGAAACAATGCTTCCCCATGCGGGAAGCATTGTTTTTTAATGAAAAATTGAAAATGAAAAATGGCGGTATTTTTTTTAATTCTGACGAATTAAAAATTGATTTGAAACAGTAACCTTGGCTCCCACTGTGGGGGAGCTGTCACCGCAGGTGACTGAGAGGGTATTATGCTGTACCCAAAGCCCTCTCCGTTACCGCCTCTTACGGCGGCGCCACCTCTCCCATAGGGAGAGGAAAGGGGCACGGTGGTTTTTATCCGCCCGAAGCATTTCTCTAAATAATAACACAAGGGCACCCGAAGGTGCCCTTGTACGTTTGTTATACAATAATTCTTTCCTGCGGACAGCCCTGCATCGGCTTATTTGCCTTTTCTGCGCTTGATGATCAGCAGGATGATCATTGCGGCAAGCGCAATCGCCGCGGCGCAGATACAGCAGATAAGAATAGTGAAGCTTGTGTTTGACATGCGCCCGGATTCGTTTTCGGTTTGCTCTTCCTGAGGGACTGCTGCGTCCAACAGCACCGCTTCGGTCTCATTTGCGGCTGAAGGCTGTTCAGAGTCGGCTTCCGGTGTCACAGGCTCAGGCTCAGAAGGGGCAGCAGACTCCGGCTCCGGTTCTATTTCGGGTTCCGGCTCCGTTTCCGGTTTCTCAACGTACTCTTCTGTCAGATCGATGCAAAGCCAGCCGGTTTGTCCCTTGTATGTGGTGTATCCCCAATTGTAACCGCCGTAGGAGTACGTATACTGATAGGTGATCTGTGTGCCCTTCGGCACGTTGCGATACGACGGGAAGGTTTTTGCGGGGCCCTGACGCAGCACGATGCCCCCCTCCGGGGAGACGACGCATTTAACCTCGGAACCCAGCTTCTGTCCTTCCTCCCGGGGGACGGTTTTGTTCAGATCGATGAAATCTGTTTCCAGTTCCTTCTCGGTGACGAAGACGAATCCGTTGCCCTTTGGTTTAAAGTTCTTGTCATCGGCCACCAGCAGATAGGTATTATCCGATTCATTAAACGAATGGACGGACAGCTTTGTACCGGGTTCCAGATGATCATGCACCGTGTAAACAGACCCGTCATTTTCATAATCGTACATCTCTTCATCGAAATCCCACCCGGATAACCCGCACACAACATTCCAGTTATCAAATTCCGACATGCCGAGATCAGCCAGGGCAGGAGCCTGCAGAGCGCAGAAAATGATCAGCGCAAGAATGAAAGAAAGACATTTTTTCATTTGAACGACCTCCTGAATCAGTGATGTAATATATACAGAATCCCTGTCCCGATGAAAAGGGAGCAGGAATTCAATACAGCTGAAAGAAGAAACGGCTGCATCCGGGGGCGAAGTATACTCCGGTATATCGCACCCTCCGCGAGAATGACGATGATCTCCAGCGGAACGAGGCAATAATAGTACAAAGACGGCGATATGTAAAAGGAAACAAGTATAAGTATGCAGTTAAACAGCGGATTTGTTATCAGGTTCGCCAAAAGTATAATCAACTGACCCCGCCGCGACCTTATACCGATTATAAAACCGCACGCTGCCTCTATAACCGCCGTCAGCACCAGAGCGGTCACAAGTCCCGATACGATCCTGTCAGCGATCATTCCTTAACTCCTGGATCGCCAGCGCGATCGTTACAGCTGATATGACGGCAAATACTGCCACAAGGACACATACCGGTGTCCTGACGTAATGCAGCAGAGCGGAGCTGATTATCTTAACCCCGTTGTCCGGCAGAAACATACAGTTCATCCTTTCTGATGGAATAATACATACAAACAACGCAAACCGCTGTCAGAACCGTGAGTATCACGCAGTTCTGTACGAAGCCGGTGATCTTAACGAAAAAGACAGGCAAAGCGCCCAAAAACAGACCAATGGTTGTAAAACCGAAAGCAAGTCCCGGAGTCCTGGGCATAACCGATACCAGCACCGCAAGTGTCACGGACATGGTCATACTGAAAAGCATAACGCCGAACAGTGAGATGTACATGTTTTTGTCGCCGAATAACAGACACGGCAGAGCGATAACAAGGCTGAGTATCGCAGTTTTTTTAATGCCGAACATATCGCTCAACACGCCGCCCAGGGCTTTTCCTATACCCATGAACGAGAACAGCATGATCGTCTGCATTGTCGTTTTGCGCCATGAGGTGGGGATGCCGTAAGCCATGAATCCCCTTACGGCCACGACCGTAACGGCAAGGACGATTACAAGGTATCTGCTGATTTTCGCATTGTGACAGCGGAACGCTCTGCACGGAACCGCATCGTCCTTCACCGCATCTGTAACTGTCATTTGTGCCAGAATTTCAAAAGGTATGGCGGTGGCGATCATCACCAGAAGCAGCCAGACCGGTCCCCCTGCTTTGGCGAGAAGCTGTCCGAAAACCACACCGAATGATCCTCCGGAGACAAAGACAGCGCTGTGGGTCAGGCTGCCTTGTGAGACCCTCAGTGTCGCCTCCGCGCCGCTCACGTGTGTGCAG
>JAFRUW010000164.1 GCA_017438675.1 Oscillospiraceae bacterium
CAGCCACTTTTTTGTGTCTGAATCTGTTATCTTTTCCTTTTCACGCGGCTCAGAAGTCTCCGGTAAATACTGCCTTTTGTTTTTTGCTCATTATCCGAAGGCGATTGGGAGCGGCCGTACGATGAAGCGGCCTTGACAGGAGCTTTGTCAGTCTGCTCATCATCCCGGGGAGCTGTGAGTTCGTTTACATTGTCAACGGTTATTGTGCTGAAATACCTGTACAGTGCGTCCTGTGAGGAGGTGCCTTCACCGCCGGGCTCCCTGACGTAGCTGCCGTCGGGATGCATGGTACGGGATTTCTCCCGGTCATTGCGCAGCGCGTCCAGCACGGCGTTAATCTGTGCCCTCGTCTCCGGTGTTACCACCTCAATGAAAGCTTCAACACGGCGCTCAAGGTTGCGGCTTAAAAAGTCGCCGGAGCCGATGAACAGCCGTTCGTCCTCACCCTCTCCGAATTTGAAGATGCGGGAGTGCTCAAGCCATCTGCCTACCACGCTTTTTATGACGATGTTGTCTGTCATTCCCGGTATGCCCGGACGGAGACAGCAGATACCGCGGACAAACAGCTCGACCTTCACTCCGGCCTGAGAGCATTCAATGAGCTTTTCCATGATGTCAAGGTTGTTTACGGCGTTGACCTTTACGGCAACATGCCCTTTTCTGCCCTTGGCGATCTCACGGTCCAGCATTTCAATAACTCTGTCCTTGTAGCTGAGAGGCGCCAGCCACAGAGTGTATGCCACCGGAGGGAACTGTCCTATCCTGAGAGCGGCAAAGGCGGCTTCCGCATCCTGGGCGGCACCTTCATTTGAGGTTATCAGGAAGAGATCGGTATACTGTTCGCTGGTTACCTCGTTGTAGTTGCCGGTGCCCACCTGGGTGATGTGGGAAATATTGCCGTCCTTCTGCCGAGTTATGACGCAGAGCTTGCTGTGGACCTTGTGATCCGGCAGACCGTAGACGATGTGGCAGCCCGCGTCCTCAAGCATTTCGGAATAGTCGATGTTGTTCTGTTCGTCGAATCTTGCCCTCAGCTCCAGGAGGCACAGAACGTCCTTGCCCTTGTCTGCGGCGTAAGCCAGCGCCGCGGCCACCTTGCTGCTGGAGGAGAGACGGTACAGGGTTATCTTTATGGAGAGCACGTCGGGATCGTCGGCAGCCTCGTAAAGCAGATCCACAAAGGGGAGCATGCTCTGGAAGGGGAATGCCAGGAGCAGGTCGTGCTTTTCTATGTAACTGAAGTACTCGCCCTTTTTGAGTCCGATGTTTCTCACCGGCTTCTTGTCGTCGTACTTGAAGTGTTCCTGGGCGCCGATACAGGATCTGAAGGACAGGTCAAAGGGGACTATGGTGGAAAAGACCCGGTTGTCGGATATTTTCAGCTTTTTTACGAGCACGTCCCTTTCGGCGTCCGAAAGCTTTCCGTAGATCTGAAGCCTCACGGGGAGCTCTCTCTTTCGCTTTTACAGCATCGACTCCATCTTCTGACGCAGATCGTCGTTGGTGTTTGTTGCCTTTTCAAGGAACACGTCGCCGTTTCTGGTGACTTTTATGACGGCTGACTGGGTGATAACTTCCTTTTTTAAGAGCAGGGGCAGGAAATGACGGATAAGCTGAGGAGTGAGCACGATCTTCTGACAGCCGTCGATCTCAAATGTCAGGTAAGGCGGGATCCTGTCAAGGGGGATTATGGCCAGCTTCTGCTCGGGCCCGCGGCCCAGGAACGCCACGACGTAGGACTCTTCGCCCCAGAGGAAGGGGAGAGGCTGGCTGATGTCGATGATCTGGGGGAACAGGAGGTTCTTTATGTCGCCGAAGAGCTTTTTGCTCATAAGCTCATCGACTTTGCTGATTTTTTTGAAATCGAGAACGTCGATGCCGTGATCCTTAAGCTCCGCCCGCAGCACCTTCCAGATGCTTTCCACAAGGCCCTGCTGTTCTCTGACGCCGTTTAAGACATTCTCGATCTGCTCGTCGGGGAGCCAGCCGGAGAGGGCATCGCGCTTGTTGGGCATAAGAAGGGCGCGGTGGGTGAGAATGCCGACTCTGACCCTGAAAAATTCCTCAAGGTTCGACTGGTAGATCATCAGGAACTTGAGCCGCTCCAGCAGGGGAACGGTATTGTCCGCCGCCTCCAGGAGGACGCGCTCATTAAAGGCCAGCCAGCTTATTTCTCTGTTTATGTAGCAGTTCTGAGAGGGCGGTTCATAGGTCGGAGCTGCTGGAATATCAGGCCTTTTCGACGCCTTTACCCCGATCTCCTTCTGCTTCTCGATTTCACGTACCTTTTCTTTTGTGGGCATTTATTTCAGTCCTCTCACAATCTGTTCGTCGCAGGCCTTTTCAAGGGCGTCAACAACGATTTTCAGCGCCTTGATGCGTGCGTATTTCTTGTCGTTTGATTCGATGATATACCATGGCGCGTTTTCCGTGCTGGTCTTTTTCAGCATTTCGTCCACAGCTTCCTCGTACTGAGGCCACTTTTCGCGGTTGCGCCAGTCCTCCTCGGTGATCTTCCACTGCTTCTCCGGGGTGTTCTGCCTTTCGGTGAACCGCGCGAGCTGGGTGTCGGAATCAATATGTATCCAGAATTTCAGTACCACGGCGCCCCAGTCGGTGAGCTGGCGCTCAAATTCATTGATTTCGTTATAGGCCCGCTTCCAGTCCTTTTCGGTGCAGAAGCCCTCAAGCCGCTCCACCATGACGCGGCCGTACCAGGTGCGGTCGAAAATGCAGACATGGCCGCTGCGGGGGAGCCTTGTCCAG
>JAFRUW010000165.1 GCA_017438675.1 Oscillospiraceae bacterium
ACGCTGCCTTTATTGACGCCCGCTTTTTTCCCATTCAGGGTGGACAGATCATCGCGCGAAATCGCTGTATTGTCGGGGGAGATAAATACATAGTACTCTTCTGTTCCCATTGGCTGGGACGAGAACGACATGATCTCTGCCCGCTCCGCCGTATAGGACACATCGCTCATCAGGTCGATCTCGCCATCAATGAGCATTTGCATCAGTTCCGGCCAGCTTCCCTCCACATATTCAAACTCCCAGCCGGAATAAGCGGCAATTTTCTGCTGGTACTCATAGGCATATCCAGAACGCCGGCCGTTTTGATCCGTCATGTTAAAAGGGGACTCGTATCAGCCGACGCGCACGGTTTTGCCAGTTTCCTGGGCAAGGGCAATGACAGACATAGAAAAGACTGTCATGCAAAGCATGATCAATATTGCTTTCATCACAGCGCGAATCTTCATAATTCCCCTCCTACAGGTAAATGATTCCAGGCATTTATTCCCTCATCATATCAATAAATATTATATAGGAAAAACACCCGGCGGGCAAGAGCCAAAAGCAAAAAAAGAGCCGAAGAATACTCCCCGGCCCGTCACGTAATTCTTTACAAATCCTTCCTCTTTTCCTTCACATGCTCGCCGATCATCTTATCCAGTTTTCCGGTGATGATCCTGTTCATTGTGTTTTTACTCCTTTTACTCCTTTAGGGGACCATGCTGAGAATGATAGAATCCGCCTTATTGCAGAAAACCGGACAGGTCGATCTGAATCCAGTCCGTACCGCCAATGACGCGGAGCCATAGCATTCTCGTTTCCGGCACGGCCACCATCTGATAGACGGTCAGCGCATTCTGCGCCCCGCCTTCTTCGATCGAGGTTTCAATGATCCCCATCATTGTTTGCTCGTCGATTTGCCCTTTGGCCGCTTCGCATAACGCGATCAGGTTGCTGCGGTGGGTGATCCCTTCCCAGGACGCCGCGTCAGAAGGCACAGAGAACAGCCAGTCAGAATTGACATAATAATTCGTGGAGACAAGCAGACCTTCCGGCAGATCGGCTCCCCCCTGCATCACGCCGATGGGACACCATTTATAGGATCGCGCCCGGCTGCTGTCCGCCAGGTTGATGATGTACGACGAGCTGCAGTTTGTCGTATTGAAAAACAGTTCCCAATCGACCTTCAGAACGCTTATGAGCTCGGTAAACGCCTTGCGGAAAAAGCAGCGGAGGTGTGTGCGGAATGAAGATAGTTATTCTCAACGGCGGGCCCCGTAAGGGCAAGAATACAGATCAGATGATAGATTCGCTGGTCGAGGGCATAAAGTCGGTGTCACCGGATGCGGAGATACAGCATATCCGGTTGTATGACTATCTGTTCACCGGCTGCAAAAGCTGCTTTGCCTGTCAGCTCACAGCAAAGCGAAACTATCCCGTCTGTCAGATAAAGGACAGCGTTTCCGGTCTTATTAACGATACGCTTAATGCCGACGGGATAGTATTTGCGTCGCCTGTCTATTATATGAATGTCACAGCGCAGCTCAGAGCGTTCACCGAGAGGCTGATGTATCCCGGTGCAAGACCTTCTCCGATACCGACAGCAGTGATATATACAATGAACGCTACCGAAGAGCAGGAGGAGCAGTTTATGTCTCCTATGCTGCAGGCGTTTGAGATGTACTTAGAGGGCTGCTTCGGTGTAAAGACGCTTGTCGTGCAGTCCTGCAACACCTTTCAATACAACGACAAGCCGGTATATAACGAGGGTTTCCGGAGCAGCGTTGAAGCTAAAAAAGGCACACAGAGAGGAACAGTTCCCGACAGACCTGCAAAATGCCTATAATACCGGGAAAGCGCTTGCCGAAAAGGTGAATATTCTGAATTGATGCAATACCGCACAAAGAAGTAAAATTCTTTCTTCGTGCGGTATTTTGGTATTATTTAAGTTTGTGAAGCTATTGAAAACATCATGTTATCTGATATTTTCAAGTATCCTGTGTATATCGTCGTCAATGCAGATAGAGCGTTCTTCTATCTTCCTCGGCGCATACGCCTGACCGTAGTTTATGCAGGCATATACCGAATTTTTGTTCTTTGCTGTCATTTTCCAGAACGGGAATTTTATTATGCCGGGAGTATTCATTCCCACGCCGAGTTCGAGGAACAGAATATGCTGTCCGTCATGTTCTCCGAGAAAATATTCGTAGTTCAGCGCAGCCTTGTGCCACC
>JAFRUW010000166.1 GCA_017438675.1 Oscillospiraceae bacterium
ATATAATCCAGCATCTCCCGTTCTTCTTCCGTCAGCGGCTCCCCGCCGAACAGATGCAGGGCAAGGGAACGGTTGGCTGCTTCAAAATCGCCGATCCCCAGCTTCTCAATTTCTCTTGCCACATATGCCATATCCAGTGGTACCCTGCGCAGATACACATAGGTGTCCAGCAGGGAGCGCAAGCCCGTACCGCCTCCGGAATAATGCTTGTATTCGTGGGCGATCATGTAAAGGTAAAAATCCTCATCTGAAAAATGAAAGCCCCGGTGTTCGTTATCGTCCCTTATCAGCCGTTTTGTAAAGCGCTCGTTTAATTCTGAAAACCTGTCGGAAAAAGTCGGCCCGAAGAGCAGCGTATGCATCTCAAAATTATAGACCGGAGGCTTTTCATATACATCATGAAGGTATTCGTCCTTGGGCAGATCAGGGGATTTATAGCCCATCTCATACATTATCCGGCGAACGTCTTCCCTTTTCGCGGGGTCGATAAAGATATCGATATCCGCCATCTGGCGCATTCCGATTCCCGGATAGCAGTCCTTCAGAACCGATCCCTTGAGGACCATATAACGTATCCCGTTCTCCTCCAGCTTCCCGCGAACCGCTGCCAGCTCCCTGTCGAAGAGTATCTCCTTCCGGACAGCCTTGTTTTTTGACTGGATAAAAGCTTCATTTTCTACCCCGGCGCTTTCAAGGGCATATCCGGCGATGGCCGTCAGCATGTGGCGGGACGCGGCAGTATACAGATTGTCCTGATTCATGGTCAAAACGCGCTCTTTGTCCGGCGCAGTTCCGTTTACCGCGCATGAAACAAGACAGATCAGATCATCCAATGCGGAGCGGTATTCCTCACGTGTCACGCTTCCTCCACTCCTTTATCGGTAAAGTGCAGCACCTTATCGCAAATCGACAGGGCAGCCGGGCGATGAGTCACGATCAGCACCGTTTTGTCGGTGAGGCTTCTGATGTTTTCAAGAAGCCTGCGCTCGGTTTCCTGATCGAGAGCGCCGGTGGACTCGTCAAGAAGGAGGACGGGGGAATCTGAAAACACGGCCCTGGCAACGGCGATCCGCTGCATCTGACCCTCTGACAGTCCCGCGCCCCGTTCTCCCAAAACAGTGTCGGCTCCCTTTTCCAGTTCCGCCACAAAATCATCAGCGCAGGCGATCTTCAGTGCCCGGCGGAGACGTTCATCATCATCTGCCCCGCCCGGATCGGAGAAGCTTATAACCTGACGGATGGTCCCGCTCATGAGATAATTGCCCTGAGGCACATAGGCAAACATTCTGCGCCATTCTGTTCCCATGGGCTTCACTTCGCCGTTTATATCCCGTATGTATCTTTCACCCCTGTCCGGCTCAAAAACGCACATGAGCAGCTTCAGGGCGGTGGATTTGCCGCAGCCGCTTTGACCGGTAAATGCCACGATCTCGCCCTTGGAAATGTCCGCGGAGAGGGACCTGACAGCTTTCGGCATATCATCCTTGCTTATATCCTCCAATCTCTCCGCTGCGGGATAATAGGTAAAATCAACGTCCCGGAGGCCGAAGGAACTGAGCTCCGTTTCATAGAACCGCATTACCTCATGAACGGACAGCGCTTCCGTATCTTCCCCCTCTATGCTTTCGATTTCCATAAGCCTGTCGGCGCTGGCAAGCATGGCGTAATACCGGGGGAGGAAGCCGGTGATATTGGCGGCGGGATTCTGGATCTGAAGAATAAGGTGCATAACGGCGGTCATGGTGCCGAATCCCACCGTACCGGTCAGGATGCCGTATCCGCACCAAAGTATCCCGAAAAGCTTCAGCCCCTGAATGGCCGCGCCGAAGCCTATATTGCACAGATTTGAAAACCTGTTCCTTTTCATCCTGGCAGCCTTATGTTCTTCCATCTTATCCGCGGCGTCACTGAGGGTCTGCTTTTCCGCGGCATAGGAACGGAGGATCAGCATACTGCCTATCCGTTCCTGCAGGAATACCCGGAGCCTGCCGTCAGCTTCCTGTATTCTTTTGTGAAGCTTTTTCAGCACCTTGCGGAAAAGCCACGTAAAAGCCAGTACAAAAACCCCGCCGGGTATCAGTATGAACGCGAATCGGTTTTCAAGGATAATGAGCGCCGCCAGAGAACCTGTCAGTCTTACCGCCATCCCGGTAAACCCCGGAACGATCTCGGTATACGCGCCGGCCACAACAACAGTGTCATTTGTAAGTCTGTTCATCCACTCACCGGAATGGAGAGCGCTTATATGCAGATAATCCCTGTTTAAAAGCGCGGCGGTCAGGCGCTCCTTGAAGGTGTTCTCAAATGTGGATTTTGACAGTTCGTTCAGCCAGCGAATAACAGCCCGCAGGCATAACTGCACAGCCGTCATCCCAACAAGCTCAAGGGCAAAAACCTTAAACAAACCGGCGTCGCCGTTTACCGCGGCATCCACCACATTTCTCAGCACCAGAGCGTACAAAACACCAAATCCCCCATGCAGAGCCTGCATGAGGGTCAAAGCCGCGATCATCCACTTTTTCTTTCCCGGCACTCGCCACAGCCAGGAAACAGCAGAATTATTTATCATCTCTTTAAATGTTTCAGTTTATATCGTACTTTCAGGAGCAGCGCCCTCAGGGGGAACAGACCGCACCACAGGAACACATATGCTCTGTACCGCCATCCCGCCAGCCGGTATTCCTTCCCGTTTCTGATAACGGCTGTGAGCTTCCCTATTATATGCCTGTCGGTTATTCCGGCTTCAGGGCACCACTGATTGTCCCCGCAAAGGAGATAATCCGTTTTGCGGCATCTGATTATGCGGTGCATAACCGCCCGCCCGCTGTCACGGCGAAACAGGACAATATCGTAACGCTTCGGTCTCTCACCTATCGGTTCGATAACCAGCAGATCACGTTCATCCCTTAAAAGGGGCCGCATACTGTCCCCCACATGGGAATAGATCAGCCTGCCGTCGCGTTTAAGAATCTCTTCAAAACTGCTCTTATTCATCCAGGGCGCCTATCTTCCTCAGATTGTCAAGGACTGTTTTCACGTCCTTTGCCGCCGTGTCTTCAGATACATCAAACCTTGCGCGGATATTCCGGATCACTTCCGACTCGCCTGTCTCGGTCTTAAGAAGCTCCAAAACAGCCCCCAGGGTCCTGTTTCCTTTTACAAGCCCCGAAAACCCCGCTCCGCCTGTGGGAACAAGAAAGCATTCATCACCGGTATTGTGTATGATAAACTCTTTATTCAGCTTCATGATCCGATCCCCTCATGGTTTCATAAGATAGCCTGGCGGCGCTTATATCATCGATGCAGCCCAGGCGGTAAACTCTGACGGCTGATACCGCTCTGTCTATAAGCTTCAGAGTTTCGGAAAGGGCGTCGGCACTGTTCGGGCGGTATGTATGCCCTAAAAGCATGATTCGGGCTTCTTCCTTTTGAACCCGCTCAATACGGTTCGTTTCCGAACGCTCCAGAACGCAGACAGCGCCCAGCGGCACGGAGATATTCGTACTGAGATGCTCCTTTCCGTCCCAGGGCGTTCCAAACGCAAAGGCGCCGTCATCACCGACACGGACAAGGGGCTTATCGTCGTTCACCATGAACGCCCTGCCGCCCAAAAGCTCACGCCACAGTCTCGTGTGGGTACTCTTGCCGGTACCGCTTTTCGCCATGAAAAGATACGCCGAACCCTCCGCCGCGACGCAGGAGCCGTGGACAAGGAGCGTATCAAAGAATGGCATTGCCTCAGCGATCTTTCTGTATACAGCAAGTGTTTCGAGGTACCCGTCGGAGTATCCCCGCGCCGGTCTCCCCTGCCCTCGATCCTTTTCGGCGGATAAAGCGCGTTCAAGGTCAATGTCCGCCTGTCCGGTGCTGACAGTTAAGTCCGGCGTCCCGTCAAAGGCGTATTCACGGCACAGGTCGTGAACATCAGGATGCATGGATTCGACACGTATGATCTTGTCCGCCAAACGGTAAGTGCCGGTGATGCCCATAACAATACCTTTCCCGCAATAGTAACACTCTTCCCATCACAGATTCGAAAAGGCAGGCGGCAGAAGCCGCCTGCCCTTCAATTATTCATCAGTCCTCGTCGCCGTCTTCAAAAACGCTTGTGACGATAATATCCTCGTCATCGAACAGGACAACTTCCATTTCAGGCTTTTCGTATTTTTCCTTCATGATCGACATCTCCTTTTGTGATGATTACGCTGTCAGTGAAACAAGCTCGCCGTAAACGGTGTGCTCGATGCCGTTCAGCGTGTAGACCAGATACGAACGGACAAACCACGTATCACCGGGTTCGACCTTTGTCTTGCTCCATGTATAACTGAGTGCCGTGCTCATGCCAACAACCTTTGCCGACAGTTTGACATAATCGGCATTTGCGGCAGTGAGGACTTCCTTTGTCGGGTCGAAGTTCAGACCGGAGGAAGCAACAAGCCCTGCCTTAACTATTATACCATTTTCAGGCACGGTTGTATAGGAGTTAAATACGGCTTTCTTCGTGGAGGGATCGTAGGACTTTGACTTGATGATCGCGGTGCCGTGTTCATCGGTGTCATAGTCGTTTCCGGCCGAGGTGACCAACCGGTCGCCGTAAACGGTCTTCTCTTCGCCGTCCATCAGGTATTTCACATAAGCCCGTGAATACCAGACGTCGCCGGGCTTCACATTTGTCTTGTTCCACGTGTAGCTGACGGAAGCGACATTGCCTGTGGCCGATGACTTCTTCACATAATCGGCGTTTTCCTCCGTGAGCTCGGTGTCGGGATCGTAGCTTCCGCTGCCCGATGCCGCTACCAGTCCGGCGGAGATCAGTTTCGCGCCGTCCGGCAGGGTCAGATATGAGACAAACTGAAGCTTTTTCGCATCGACGTTGTAGGTGATCCTCTTCATTATCGCCGTACCCCTGGCTTCAACTGTCCCCTCGGTGTAAACAGCCCTCACGGTGCAGTCGGACATACTCTTGAAGGATACGTTCTTTCTGTAGGAAAGTATCTCGCCGTCCAGGAGCCAGCAGGCAAAGTTCTTGCCCTCAACTTCCCTGGCCCTCAGAGGGATGAACACGCTCTGGCTGTACTCCGTAACCGTGGGAGTCTCTTCTTCCCCGTTATATACGGTTACGGTGTAGTTCACCGGCGCCTCTTTGAACTTTGCGTTTACGGTAATGCTGTTTCCGGTCATAAGCAAGGCATTCACATCCTCAACGGTCTTGTCCCAGCCGTCAAACACATAGCCGTAATACGGGGTCACATCCGTGGGATAATCCGCCTCTGTGATAGAGGCCGCAGTCATTGTCTTTTTCACATTGCTGTTGGACATGAAGGTCACAATGCCGGTGATCTGCCGATATCTCGCTTCCAGCGCTGTGGCGCCGTACATCGGGAAGGTGTAGGACACATCCTCCGTCACCCGTTTGCCGTTGGGCTGATACCAGCCCGTAAACTCATAGCCCGGGTCCGGGGCGCCTGCGGTGACTGTCACCGACTCGCCGTGGGGCACAGCGGTAAGATCGCTCACGCTTGCGTCGGGGGGAGCGCTGTGACCGTATACCAGGCTCAGGGGATATGTCATCCTCCGGGACTGGGCGTACAGATCCAGGCTGCCCTCCACCGTATAACTGTCGTCGGGCTTAGCCACTATCTCGTATCCGGGCCTTGCCTCCGTGATAACGGTGAGTACGGTGCCGCCCTTAACGGTGTCGCCGCTGTTTACAATGGTTCCGCCGTTTTCGTCGTCGTAATTGGCGATAACGGTGACGGTGCATCCCTCGTCCTCATGTGTGGTGACCACGCCGGGGAGTATATAGGGCTCGCCCTTCACCTCGAAGCCCGCGCTTTCTCCGCCATGTACTAAATCCAGTCCCGTTCTGTATGTCACTCCGTCTTCAAAAGTGACTTTGATCACACAGTTGATCTTGCAAAGCAGATCATACCAGGGCAGATCATAATCTTCAGCTTCTTCCAAATCTGTAAAATAGCCGTTTTCTGCGTATGGGCTCAACCCGACCAGACTGTTAAAGTACTCAATACTATCCTCATCAATAAAGTCGGACAGGGAAACACCTGTGCCTTCAATTGTATCTGCAGTCTTTGTAATATGTTTCGCCACAAGACCGAACTTATAGTTCGCAGGCCCACGACCGGAAGAGTATGCAGGGTTTGCAGGACCGACGATCCAGTCGCAGTATCCATCTCCGTAGTATTTTGCAAACTCCCTGTCTATCGGCTCGTCAGAGAATGAATAGAAATATGTCATCCAATTCTGTTCGTCACCGTTTTCATCCGTAAATTCCGGCGGATAAGGATCTCTCTCGTAGAAAACGTTTCCGTCATCATCCTTGATCAAAACGCTCGTGGCCAGTGATGTGTACCATTCCGTCTCCACGTAGGCAATCGCCGGCGCCCAATCGTAGAATTCAAGATTCGGGACAAATGACTTCGATTCCAGAGTAATGTTTTCAAAATCGACCTCCTGCCACGGATCATTGATTGGGATATGGCTGTCATAAAGGTTGTACTCGTCATTATGACCGTTGACATTGATGCTGAGACAAACCGAGAAAATATCGGGATTGTCCGCCTCTGATCCGGCCATTATCTCACGGAGATCCGCAAAGGACACGTTTATATCGACAGAATCGTTACCCTGATAGTACTCAAGCGAGCCCTCCGGCATCCTATCGTATGTTATCGCGCCTTCCCCGAGATTTGCAGTGGCGATCTCGTTTTCATACTCATCAAGGAGTATAAGGGACAATCCGTGATCCTGAATCTCAGGGGAGAAATCCACGTAATAGCTGAATGTCCCGTCACTTGTATAATTATTGTTGTACGCAGTGTATTCTTTCCAATTGCCGCCGTCATACAATTCTTCAGACGTAAACACGTGGCTCGTACCCACCGCGTCCAGAGTATACTCGGGCAGAACGATGCGCGGTCTTACATCGAACAGAACGCTGGTGATGTAATCGTCCTCTCCCTCGCCGAACCATGCCCGGTAATAGAGCGACCTGTCATTATACTGTATCGCCTGGGAATAGGTGAACGCCTGGGCTGTGGCGGCCGCATTGAGCTCGCCGATTTTTTCGTGTTCGCCGGCCTTAAGAGACCAGAGTTCAAGACGCAGAGGCGTAAAGCTGGTGTTCCAATGAGCCTCATGCGCTGTGTTTTCCGTCGCTCCGCCGCTCTGGGGCTGCTTCGTGAACATGGGCCCGGGGTAAGTCACAACGAATACTTCTGACTGGACATATGTGTCGTCGAACTGGGTGTAGTATGCGCGGATCAGATAGACGCCCTCTCCGGAAGTT
Organism: Oscillospiraceae bacterium; assembly: GCA_017438675.1. Taxonomy (GTDB): domain Bacteria; phylum Bacillota; class Clostridia; order Oscillospirales; family Oscillospiraceae; genus SIG495. The sequence continues at coordinate 7,307 of JAFRUW010000166.1, forward strand.
GCCGGAAGATCATATGACATGGTGCGTTTCATTTCATTCGCGATGGTCTTGACCACAGAACCGTCAGTGCGTAATATCTGCACTTTTCTGGGAACAAAATTCGTGGTCCAGCTTATCGGATATGTGGCAGGGCCTTCAATAAAACTGCCGCTCTCAGGGCTGTTTGTAAAGCCGAGAATTGCAGGACTGATCCGCAGGTAGGCCATAACGAAATCACGGCTTCCCTCCCCGTAATAGGCGTAAATATAATATGTGTTGTCGCCGTTGGGAGGAACAGCGATATGGAAGCCGTTCGTGTCATAGCCGGAAGTCAGGACCGCGTCCTCCACCGGGTTATAAAGGCTGTCGCCCACGGTATACTTAATGACGATCTTCTTAGGTACAAAGCTCGTCTCCCAGTTTATGAGATACTCTCCGGTAAACGTGTCGTAATCATAGAGATAAGGTTCCACATTGAAAACCAGACTGTCCGCTGACACGGTAAAGCCTCTGGAGATAATATACTCATCGGAGCCGTACCATGCGCGGATATAAAACTCTCCCGGCGCATGTTCGGCTGTAATATCGTAGTCCATGGATGCTTCCAGCGCCGCCTGCTGTGAATAAAGTATCTGCGGCTCCGGTGTCCCCGCGTCTCCGGTATAGTGCACGACCTCTATCCTTTGAGGAATAAAGCTCGTCTCCCAATGGGCAGTACTTTTCAGTGTTCCAATATCGATCATGCTGTCCGCAGGCTGAACTGTGAACTGATGCTGTCCGTCCGTCACAGTGAACAGTGCGGAGGAAACATAATAATCGCCGCTGTAATAGGCACGGAGGAAGAACGCCTTGCTGCCGTATGCGCTGTTCATCGTATAATCGTTATTTCTCGGAAGCGATGAAAAAGGCGAGGAAACTGTATGATCGACCTGAACCGTACCGTCCGGCAATGTATGACAGATTTCCACCTTTGTCGGAGTAAAGTTTGTTTCCCAGGAGACCGTATAGTTATTTGAGTCACTCTCATAAACTCCGCTCTGAGGCTGGTTTGTGAAGGCCAGAGGGGCGAAGTCGACACTGAACGGAGGCGAATCGACCCAGCCGGAGTTCTGGCTTGTTCCGTAATACGCGCGGACAAAATGGATGTCGGACGAAAGAAGTATACCGAGACTCACGGGATGCTGATACGCGGGAGTCAGAGTCGTAAAGTATTGCAGTTCTTCATCGGCAACAACATAAGTGTCCCCTGCGCTGTCCTTCTCATAGTGGCAGATCTCCACCTTGTACGGAGTGAAGCTTGTCTCCCATCCGACCGTACAGGTAAGAGTATCCGGGTCGATTGGTCCTCCTGTGGGGAATTTAATGAATTTCAGGCTGTCAAGGCTGATCGTAAAGGGCTGGGAGTGAATACAATCAGAACCCCCATGCCCGTATTTCATGCTCATCACATAGGAATTGCGGCTGGCAATCTGTTCCCATGAAAACTCATAGCTCTTTGCGTTCTGGGAAATAATGAATACGGGATTGTCGGTGAAAGTAGGTTCACCGTCCACAACACTGTAACCGTATACGGAGATGGCATTATACGGCGTAAAATTCGTGTCCCAGTTTATTGTGTAGGTCATTGTCTCCGGATCGACGCTTCCGCTTTGCGGCTGGACCGTGATACGCGGAACGGCTTCACCGACATAGAAGTCACGGCTGGTGACATACTGCTGATCGGGTTCGGAGATACGGTAATATGCCCGGACATAATAGTATCCGGCTCCATAAGATGCTCTCAGATCATAGCTCATGGCTTTGTCCGCATTCACTCCTTCAGTCCATACGGCGAAGTCCTGATTTTCGGGATTTTCCGCGCGCCTGAATATTGATACACGCATCGGATCAAAGTTGGTCTCCCATGAAACCTCGCAAATTCGCGTATCAAAGGAGAACTCGCAGTCCTCCGGTTGGATCGTAAAACAAAGACTGGAGTTGCTGATATGGAATGTGTCGCTGTCGACATACATCCGTCCGGCCGTGATATTATAGTAAGCCCTGATAAAATAATCGCCCTGTCCCCAGCTTGCTTTCATATCTACGCTGAAGTCTTTTCCCAGAGGTGCGTTTCTCTGGAGCAGCACACTGTCGTCATCTTCGATCCTGCGGACCTCTATCTCTGCAGGAATGAAACTTGTTTGCCATGAGACTGTACAGCTCAGTGTGTCGGGATCGAAG
>JAFRUW010000167.1 GCA_017438675.1 Oscillospiraceae bacterium
AAGAGGAAACCGATTATTATAACGGTCTGCCGATAAATTGGATTGAAGTGGAGTACATTTTTGAACCGAGTGATCATTTTTATGAGGACTTAGTCGGTTATGCAGACTATGTTTTTGTGGGCAAGGTTCTTGAGAACCGCGGTGAAATATACGAAAACGATCATACAGTCGTCGGTGAGGGTGGAGAGGAATTCAATTATTACCAAACAATGACTAAATACAGCGTTCAAGTTGAAATAAACATTAAGGGAAAGCTTGTTGAAAACATTGAGATAATGAAGGACGGCGGTCTGGACAAATCCGGGGAGTACTATTCAATTATGATCTGTGACATTCTCCCGGAACTGGGGGAAAAATACATTATCTTTGGCAATGTACGTGAGGACGGATCGCTTTACGTCGGCGGAATGAGATCAATGATACCGTATACGGAGGAGGCGCTTAAAGAAATCGAAGAAGCCGCCGCAAATCAGACGGTTTTTAACAGACAGCATCATGTTTCAATCTATGATGTAGAATATGATCAGTAGTTTAAATAAAAAAGGAGGTCAGTATTTGAAACGTAAATCATTGATAATTATAATAGCAGTTGTTTTGCTGATGGCATTATGTATCGGAATTGCGATATATCTCCATTACAAATCTCATAGCTTTTCCACGGAGGGTATGACACCTTTGGAAATAGAGTATTACAGTGAAATGACTGCAAGCGAACGGAAACGGGCGATAAAAATCACCGTAATTGATTCATCCGATGTTGCCTTGGTGCATGTGATAAAAGACGGCGTGGACAGCGAGGCTGTATATGTGATGGACTATAAAGCATATAAAGGAAATGATTCGGTAGGGCCGGGGGAAAAGCTTATTGTTGTTTTGGATAAGCCCTTCGATCCCGATGAGTCTACGTTTTCTGCCGAAAAACTGTTCTGGTTAGTTATAACCTGAAAACAAAACAGGAGAGTGTCACGCTCTCCTGTTTTAATATTTTCACTTTGTATTATCCCTCAAAACTTCAGGCTTATATCCAGCGCCTTTACGGTGTGGGTGAGGGAGCCGATGCTTATGATGTCCACGCCGGTTTTGGCGACTGACAGAAGGTCACGCTCGCCCATGTTGCCGGACGCCTCGGTGAGGGCTCTTCCGCCGATGAACTCCACGGCCTCGGCCATCTGCTCGTTTGTCATGTTGTCAAGCATGATGATGTCCGCCCCGGCGGATAATGCCTCCATGACCTGCTCCATGGTCTCGGTCTCCACCTCGATCTTCAGGGTGTGGGGGATGTTGCCACGGGTCATTCTGATGGCCTCTGTGATGCCGCCCGCCGCCTTGATGTGGTTGTCCTTGATGAGAACGCCGTCGGCAAGGTTGAAGCGGTGGTTGGCGCCGCCGCCTGCCTTGACGGAGTACTTTTCCAGAACTCGCAGACCGGGGGTGGTTTTCCTGGTGTCCGTGATCATGGCCTTTGTGCCCTCCACGGCCTTTACAGCCTTGTTTGTGGCGGTGGCGATGCCGGACATGTGCTGGATGAGGTTCAGGGCCAGACGCTCACCGGAGAGAATGGAGCGGGAGGGACCGTCGATAAGGGCAATGACGTCGCCCTTTTTTACGGCGTCCCCGTCGCTTATTTTGAGGTCCACTTTAACTGCGGGGTCAACAAGGTAAAACACCCTTTTGAGCACGTCAAGTCCGCAGACAACGCCGTCATCCTTTGCGATAAAGCGGCCGGTGGAAACGGCGTCAGCCGGGATGCAGCTGTTTGTGGTGATGTCACCGGTGCCCAGGTCTTCCTTTAATGCGGAAAGCAGGAAATCGTCAAGTCCTATATAGTTCATGGTCATCCTCCTCAGTTTTCTCTGTAATGGGCGCCCACGCTTTCCTTGCGGGCAAGGGCCGCCTCTGCGATCTCCACGGCCAGAGCCGCGAGATTAAGCATTTCAAAATACTCCTTGTTGTCCTCAAACACGTTTTCCAGCTTGTCTCTTATTGCCGTGACCAGACCGAGAGCGTAGGTGAGCCCCGCCTCGTTTCTGATGACGCGGCAATAGTCGTTCATGAGCTGCTGCAGTTCTCTGCGCATGGACTTGTAGTCAAGCCGCACATGCTTGCGCTCCGGTATCTTGGGAAGCTCCGCCTCCTCATAAACGCCGATATGGACGGAGGCGTTTATCTGTTCCGCCGCGCGCCTGCCGAATACAAGGCACTCAAGCATGGAGTTCGACGCCAGACGGTTGGCTCCGTGGACGCCGGTGCTTGCCGCTTCACCGCAGGCGTAAAGCCCGTTTACGGCTGTGCGGGCGTGGAGGTCGGTGCGGATGCCGCCGATGAGGTAGTGCTGAACGGGGCAGACCGGGATCCATTCCTTTGAGATGTCAATGCCGCGCTTGAGGCATTCGTTGAATATGGTGGGGAAGCGGTGCTCAAGGAATTCCCTGTCCTTGGCTGTGATGTCAACAAAAACGTGATCCTCGCCGGAGGCGGCAAGCTCCCTTTCAATGGCCCTGGCCACGATGTCGCGGGGAGCAAGCTCGTTGAGCTCGTGGGTTCCCAGCATGAATCTCACGCCGTCCTTGTTTTTAAGAAGGCCGCCTTCACCCCTGACAGCCTCGGAGATGAGGAAGGATCTGTCCTCGGAGGTGGGGCTCCACAGTCCGGTGGGGTGGAACTGGATGAACTCGATATCCCGTATCTGGGCGCCGCTTCTGAGGGCCGCCGCCAGACCGTCGCCGGTGGCGATGGAGGGGTTGGTGCTCTTTTTGTATACCTGACCGATGCCGCCTGTGGCAATGACGATGTTTTTCGCGGAGATAAGCTCATATCCGTCCTCGGTTTTGCATATGAGGCCGGTGACGGAATTGTCCTTTGTCACAATGTCGATGAATAATGTATTGGGCATGAAGGTGATATTTTTCTTCTGGGAAGCAAGATACGCCAGCGCCTTTACGGTTTCTCTGCCGGTGGCGTCACCCCCCGCGTGGACGATGCGGTTCTTGTGATGGCCGCCTTCGCGGGTGATCTGCAGGTCGCCGTACTGGTTGAGGTCGAAGGGGACCTTCATCTCCACAAGGCGCTTCACGTCGCCGGGGCCTTCTCTCACAAGTACGTCCACCGCCTCTTCGTCGCACAGTCCGGCGCCGGCAACGATGGTGTCCTCAAAATGGAGCCTGGGATCGTCATCGGCAGAAATGGCGGCGGCAATGCCGCCCTGGGCAAGCCAGGAGTTGGATATATCTATGTTTTCCTTTGCGAGAATACAGCATCTGCAGTGGGGATCGGTATTGAGGGCGGTGTAAAGCCCCGCGATGCCCGCGCCGATTATGACCACGTCAAAGACTCTGTCGCTTTTCAGTTTTACGGAACCGTCAATAGCATATCGCATGGTAATCTCCATTCTGCCGTTTGCTGCAATAAAAGCAATTGCAAATCCCCATCAAACGGCAAATGGGGATTTTGGCATGTATCGCGGTTCCGCAAAGCGGGAGCGATACGCCTTCAATCAATGGCATAGTGTGTTTCACCTATGCCTCCTTTTGACGTCTTTTGCCTTATCATTTTATTCTATCAAAGTTGACAGGGTTTTGCAACAATTTCAGGACGCGAATTTGAAGATTACGCCTATCACCGCGGAGAAAGCGATATACACCAGCGGGTGGAGCTTATGCTTCTCCAAAAGCTTCATGGCTGCGAAAATGAACACCGCCAGAATGATGGGCTTCCAGTTGAAGATCGCCCAAAAATCATCGAGACCGTTCGTAAGGTCTAAGAGCGACACCTTCATGACCTCAACGCCTGCAGCGGCAATAAGACCGACGGAGGCGGGGCGAAGTCCGTAAAACACCGAATCAACGGCGCTGTTCCTGAACTTTGCCAGGAGCTTTGCGATGACGATGATGATTATGACCGACGGCGTCACCAGTCCCACGGTGGCGATGATCGCCCCGGGAATGCCCGCCACGGTGAAGCCGCAGTAGGTGGCCATATTGATGCCTATGGGCCCGGGGGTGGATTCGGAGACCGCGATCATATCGGTCAGCTCCGAGGCGGTGAACCACGATACACGGCCCGCCAGATCGTACAGGAAGGGAATGGTGGCCATGCCGCCGCCTATGGCGAACAGGCCAACCTTGAAAAACTCGTAAAACAGTCTGAGAAGGATCATTTCTTAGCCCCTCCCTTCATTCGCTTTATAACATAGCCCGCAAGCCCTGCCGCCAGAACAACAAATATCACGGAGATGTCCGTGAAAACGCTGATGATAAACGCAAGGGTGAATATCACGATGCCGGGCTTGTCAACAACGGCGGATTTCCACAGCTTCACCACCGCGTTCAGGATCAGGATGCAGACGCAGGCGCGGATGCCGGCAAAAGCGTTTTTCACTGTCTCGGAGTCGGCAAAGCCCCGTAAAAAAGCGGCAATGACCGTTATGATAACAAGGGACGGAAAGACCATGCCGAATGTGGAGACTATTCCGCCGGCGACGCCTTTCCGCTTGTGACCGATAAATGTGGCGGTGTTGACGGCGATGATGCCCGGCGTGCACTGCCCGATGGCGTAATAGTCCGTCAGCTCGTCCTGCGTGGCCCAACCGCGCTTTTCCACGATCTCACGCTGGAGAATGGGCAGCATGGCGGCGCCGCCGCCGAAGGTGGACACGCCGATTATGGCGAAGGTGTAAAACAATTCCCAAAGCTCTTTCATTCTTTCCTCCGTTCCTTAACGCTTATTACTTCCAGTGTGTTGTCTTTAACGGTAAAACCGATGTCAAACCCCGCAAACTCCATGCCGTATACCCTGTCCGATCCTTTTTGGTATGTGGGAGCGGGATTCTGCCTCAAAACGCCAGTAAGACCGGAACGGAGCTCCGGAGGTATCATGGTTAACAGCTCCTCCGGGAAAACGACCTCCGTTTCATCCCATGCTTTTTCTGCGGTGAAGCCGCCGGAGGCATCCGGGTGGGAGTCGGTGTATGCCAAGTAAGGCTTTATGTCAAATATGGGCGTACCGTCCATGAGATCGGCGCCCGTGACCCGGAGTACCGGTCCAAACTCGGAATCGTTCTCAACGCCTTCAAGCCTCACCGAGGACAGGCCGATGGAATTGGGCCTGAAAGGGGAGCGGGTGGCGAAAACACCCATCCGGGTATTGCCCCCCAGACGGGGAGGCCGCACGGTAGGTGACCAGTCCTTTCTGACGGCTTCGGAGAACTGCCAGATTATCCAGATATGGGAAAAGTCCTCAAGCCCCCGGAAAGCGTTCATGTCCCGGTATTCCGGCTCAAAAACTATATATGACCTGAGATCGTCCACAAGTCCGCTCTGGCGGGGTATGCCGAATTTTGTCGGGAAATCGCTGCGGATACGGGCAATTATTTTCATTTCCACAGTCCGGGCCATGGCTCTGCCTCCGTTGGTTTATTATACATTTATTATAGCATTACAAATATTCCCTGTCTAGTTTAAACCTGAGTATTGTTTTTTTTAATCGGATTAGGTATAATTTACAATAGTGGGCAGTGTAAGTCTGTTCACATTGCATCAGTAAATAATAAACATCTTTATATAAGGAGGACTACCCATGGCTAAAAAAGCGCTTGTTGTGGAGGATGACGCCAATATCGCCGATCTGCTGAGGCTTTATCTGGAAAAAGAAGGCTTTGAGGTACGTATTGCTCCCGACGGAGGCAAGGGCGTGACGGAATTTGAAAAATTCAGCCCCGATATCGTGCTTTTGGACATTATGCTCCCCGTAATGGACGGATGGAGCGTGTGCCGTGAGATAAGAGGCATGTCCAAAACGCCCATCATCATGCTCACCGCCAAGGGTGAGACCTTTGACAAGGTAAACGGCCTTGAAATGGGCGCCGACGACTATATTGTAAAGCCCTTTGAGATCAAGGAGCTGATCGCAAGGATCCACGCCGTTATGCGGCGTTATCAGGATGACGAGCCCGCGGAGAGAAAGCTTGTTTTCGACAAGCTCATCATCAACATGGATTCCTTTGAGCTTATCGTAAACGGCGTCAAGGTGGACACGCCCCCCAAGGAGATGGAGCTTCTGTTCCATCTGGCATCCTCTCCCAACCGCGTCTATACCAGAAACCAGCTTCTGGATGAGGTCTGGGGCTTTGACTACTTCGGCGATTCCCGCACCGTTGACGTACATATCAAGCGCCTTAGAGAGAAGCTTGAAAACGTCAGCGACCAGTGGGCGCTTAAAACCGTATGGGGCGTAGGCTATAAGTTTGAGCTGAACGAAGGCTGAGTATGAACGTCAAAGAGAGCTTGTTCTGGCGGAATTTCCTCGCAATGGTGATGATCCTTGTTATCAGCTTTGTCATCCTCGCCATCGCGTTTTCCGTCCTGACATACACCATAGTCAACAACGAAAAGCAGGCCAATCTGGATCAGAACGCGCAGAAGGTGTCGGAACTCCTTGCCGCCTTCGGTTCGGAAGAGAGCCTGGGAAGCCTGCCTGTCCGCATGGCGGCGCTTATCGTTTCCGAGACCACGGGCTATCAGATTATGGTCTGCGACGGTTACGGTCAGATCGTCACCTGCACCGGTGTGGACAATGAGCAGATGTACCTCGGGAAGCTGGTACCCCAGGAGATGCTTTCCGAGATCTGGACAAACGGTGAGTACAGCGGCGTAACATCTCTGGAAGGGGTGTTCAGCAGCTCCAGATATGTTGTGGGCCTGCCGGTAAACTCCATTACCGACGGCTCCGTCAGGGGCTTTGTGCTTGTCTCCGGAAACCTAAGCACCATTGACGGCATCTGGCGGGAGTCCGCTGCCGTGTTTGCCGTATGCGCCTTCGCGGTGATGGTGATCGCGTTTATCCTTTGTATGGTGCTGACAAGAAGACTTGTGGAGCCCATAAACCAGATGGCGGATGCAGCCCACAAATTTGCCAAGGGTGATTTTTCCGTTCGTGTTCCGGAAACCGGCAGACAGGATGAGATCGGCGCCCTTGCCGCGTCCTTCAACGGTATGGCCGACGCCATGGAAAAGTCGGAAAACCGCCGCCGTGAGTTTATCGCCAACGTGTCCCATGAGCTGAAAACTCCCATGACCACCATTGCCGGTTTTGCCGACGGTATCCTTGACGGCACAATTCCGAAATCGGAACAGAACGAGTATCTGAGCATTATCTCGTCGGAAACGATGCGGCTGTCCCGCCTTGTCCGCAGTATGCTTGACATGAGCAAGCTTAAAGCAAGCGAAACGGTGGAAAAGAAGCCATTTGATCTCACCGAAGTGGTGTGCCAGGCCATCCTCAGTCTGGAGAAAAAGATCACCGACAGGGGACTGGATGTGGATGCCGTGCTTCCCGAGGATCCGGTGAAGGCTCTGGGAGATCAGGATTCCATAACACAGGTGGTGTATAACCTTATAGACAACGCCGCCAAGTTTGCGGACAAAGATTCGGTGATAAAGATCGAGCTGTGGAAGCAGAACGGAAAGGCCTACGTGTCCGTGGAGAACCGCGGCGAGACCATAAGCCAGGAAGAGCTGCCCCTCATCTTCGAGCGGTTCCATAAAACCGACCGTTCCCGCAGTATGGACAGGGACGGCGTTGGACTGGGACTGTACATCGTCAAAACGATTATGGACAGTCATAACGGCGATATATATGTAACAAGCGAAAACAATTTGACGAAATTCGTCATTTCGCTGGAACTTGCAAATAGTTAATAATTTGTTCATAAAATGTTCTTTATTTGTTAACACATATGGAAAGGATTCGTGTATAATCGCCTTCGATGGACGAGGGTAGCCGCCGAGTCCGTCGGCAAATATGATTGTGCGATTATATTTGCGTGTTTTTTCTTCATTTTTCTTTCTTTCTTTTTGAAAATCTCCCGTTGCGGGGGATTTTTTTTTGCCTTTTTCCAGAACTTACAGCTGTTTTTTGTTATATTGCCGAGATATAATCGGTGGTGAACGGGTGTTTGACGCCGTTCCCGGAAGGGGGTATTCTATGAATGTACAGACTGTCGGAAGGGATTCGTATCTCGTAACCGTGACACGGGATGAGCTTTGTTGCCTTGATATTTCACCTGATCTGACCGAAGGGGACGCCGTGAGGATAATCAGAATGGCGCTTCCCGACGGTGCGGAGCCGCTGAGCGGGTTGTTTGTGGAGGTATATCCCGGGCGGGATGAGTTTATGGTTTTTGCCCGGATTGGAGGGAGCGTGACGGCCGTATACCGGTTTTCCGGGTTTGAGGACCTGCTTGCCGGGGTGAAGCTCTGCCCCGATATGTTCAGATCCGAGCTTTATCGTGACGGAGGCCGGTACATACTGATAATGACTCCCTGGGAGGGCGCTGACGTTCCGACGGCGGTGGGAGAGTACGGGGACAGGCTGCAGATCAGTGAAAGCCTGCTGCCGCACCTGAGAGAACAGCTTCAATGCGTGATCCGCCGCGACGCTGTCAGTAAGCTCTGCGGGGCGTTTTAAAACCTTGACATAAATGGTATAATATTCTTGTAAGTGCAGGTTCGGACACACATTCGGAACGGAGGTGAGATACGTGCCGAAAGCGAAGGGCGTAAAGGTGGTGGCCTCCAATAAAAAGGCGTACCACAACTACTTTATTCAGGAGAAGTTTGAGGCGGGTATCGAGCTTTTCGGGACTGAGGTCAAGTCCGTCCGGCTGGGAAATGTGAATTTCAAGGATTCCTTCTGCACCGTTAAGAACGGTGAGCTGTTTGTCCACGGAATGCACATCAGCCCTTATGAAAAAGGAAACATATTCAACCGCGATCCGGAGAGATCCCGGCGTATGCTGATGCACAAGCGTGAGATCCGTCATCTGTCTGACAAGGTGAAGCTGGACGGTATGGCCATCATACCTCTTTCCGTTTACCTGAAGGATTCTCTCGTGAAGGTGGAGATCGGTCTTGCCAAGGGCAAAAAACTCTACGACAAGCGTGATTCCATGGCAAAGCGCGACGCGGACAGAGAGATGGATCGGGCAATAAAGATGAGGTAAAAAAGGAGGCAGTTATGGCAAATCCTATCGTAACCTTCAAATTCGCAAACGGAAGCACCGTTAAGGCTGAGCTTTATCCCGAGATCGCCCCCAATACGGTGAACAACTTCCTGTCCCTTGTAAACAGCGGCTTTTATA
>JAFRUW010000168.1 GCA_017438675.1 Oscillospiraceae bacterium
CAGGCGTTCTCAAGGCACAGCTCGCACTTCTGCATCACACCGCTCTCGCTTGGAGCCAGCGCACCGAAGGGACACACGAGGATGCAGGTAAAGCACCCCACGCACCTGTTTTTGTCGATTCTTATCACGCCGTCATGCTTCGACAGAGCTCCGGCAATACAGCTTTTTACACAGATCGGGTCTTCACAGTGCCGACACGACACTGCGTAGGAGATTTTTTCACTCCCTTCCACATGGATGCGCGGATAGATGGGTTTTCCTTTCAGCGCCAGAACCATATCGTTAAGCCCGGAATTCGCGAAGGCGCAGTTATACTCGCACAGATGGCAGGCGAGGCACCATTCTTCATTCACATATACACGTTTCATATTAATCTCCATTCTACCGTTTGCAGCACAAAAAGTCATCCAAAATCTCCTGCAAAAGGCGAATGGAGATTTTGGCATATGACGCGGTTTCCGTTACACGGAGAGCGTCACGCCTTAAATCAGAGATTATAGTGTGATTTTTCACACTATTCCCCCGCGTGGGAGATCCCGAGGATCTCCAGTTCTTTTTCCGTAAGCCCCACGCCGCGAAGCATGAGCCTGTTTCCCCGCAGGGCTTCGATGGAGTTTATGCCCATGCCTCCCATGAGTTCCTTTATCTCATGCGCCAGGCGGTCATCAGGTTCACAAGGCGGCGGCTCCCAATGTCGGGGTTAAGACGCTTTACAAGGTCGGGGCGCTGCGTTGCAATGCCCCAGTTGCATTTGCCGGTCTGACACGTTCTGCAGAGATGGCAGCCCAGTGCAAGAAGGGCGGCAGTGGCGATATAACAGGCGTCGGCGCCCAGGGCCACGGCCTTTACCACGTCAGCCGCACTTCGTAAGGAGCCGCCGACCACGAGGGAAACATTGTTTCGGATGCCCTCGTCCCGAAGCCTCTGGTCTACTGCAGCCAGCGCCAGTTCAATGGGGATTCCCACGTTGTCGCGGATGCGGGTGGGGGCGGCGCCTGTTCCGCCCCGGAAGCCGTCAATGGCAATGATGTCCGCGCCGCTGCGGGCGATACCGCTGGCGATTGCGGCAATGTTATGTACCGCCGCCACCTTGACGATCACGGGCTTCCGGTATTCCGTGGCTTCCTTAAGGGAATAGACAAGCTGCCGCAGGTCTTCAATTGAATATATGTCGTGGTGGGGAGCGGGGGAGATGGCGTCGGAGCCTTCGGGAATCATTCTCGTTCTGGAAATGTCGCCCCCTGTTTTTGCTCCCGGCAGATGCCCGCCGATACCGGGCTTCGCCCCCTGACCCATCTTGATCTCAATGGCTGCTCCGGCTTCCAGATAGTCCTCATGGACGCCGAACCGTCCACTGGCCACCTGAACTATGGTGTGCTCACCGTAGCGGTAGAAGTCCTCGTGGAGGCCACCTTCGCCGGTGGTGTAGAGGATACCCAGCTCGGCTGCCGCCCTCGCAAGGGATGAATGGGCATTATAGCTTATGGAGCCGTAACTCATGGCCGAGAACATTACGGGCATGGACAATTCGATCTGAGGCGGAAGATCGCAGATGATTTTTCCGTCCGGGTCCCGCCTGATCCTTTCCGGCTTTTTCCCCAGGGACACCCGGGTCTCCATTGGTTCACGAAGGGGATCAATTGGAGGATTTGTGACCTGAGAGGCGTTTATCAGGATCTTGTCCCAATAGACGGGGAAGGGCTTGGGGTTGCCCATGGAGGAGAGCAGAACGCCGCCGCTTCCGGCCTGCTTGTAAATCTCCCTGATAGTGTCGTTTTTCCAGTTGGCGTTTTCCCTGAGGGTACAGTCGCTTTTCACGATCTTCAATGCCCGGGTGGGGCAGAGGGACACGCACCGCTGACAGTTAACGCATTTCATTTCGTCGCTCATCATGATGCCCCGGGCGTCGCTGAAGAAATGCACCTCGTTTGCGCACTGCCTTTCGCATACGCGGCAGGCGATGCAGCGTGATTCGTTTCGGATAACCTCAAATTCCGGATAGATAAAATCCACAGCCATTAATATGCGCCCTCCTTCACTTTGACGATAACCGGCTCTCCGCCTGCCGGAGCCCAGACATTTTCCGCGTCAGGCTCCATTGTTCGAATGGCAGCCTCCTCGCTGGCAATGAACACTTTGTCGCCCTTCTCACCCACAACCATGGAGCGGAGCTTCAGGCGGTCGTTCAGGGCCATGAGCCCGCCTGTAAAGCCGAGGACGATGGAGAACGGGCCGGTGACCAGAAGGCTGGGGAAAACCGTGCGGAGATACGCGCACCTTTTGCGCGCTTCCTCATCCCGCTTTCCCTCGATGGTGCTCCAGAAGGGTGCCGCGATCACATTGGCCGCTTCGCTGAGGGTGAGTCCCTGTACCCGGACAAGATAGTCCAGGATATATGTGATGACCTCTGTATCGGTCTGCAGATTGCATTTATAACCGAACATCTCGATAAAACGGCGGTTGGCGTCATAGGACGAGATCTCGCCGTTGTGGACCACCGAATAATCAAGCAGTGTAAACGGATGGGCGCCGCCCCACCATCCGGGGGTGTTTGTCGGATAGCGGCCGTGGGCTGTCCAGGAATAGCCCTCATACTCCTCCAGCCTGTAAAAAACGCCTACATCCTCCGGGAAGCCCACCGCCTTGAAGGTGCCCATGTTCTTTCCGCTGGAGAACACGTATGCTCCGTTCATCTCGGTGTTGATCCTTGTGACAATGCGGGCCACGAACTCCTTTTCGTCAAGCTGAAGGCTTGCCAGCATGGACTTAAGAGGGTCCACAAAATATCTCCAGATCATCGGCTCGTCCGTTATGGCGGGGATCTTGCGGGTGGGGATGCGCTCGGAATGGACGATCTCAAAATATTCCTTTAAATATGCTTCGCAGTCTTTTCTTGTGTCGCGGGTGTCAAAGAACAGGTGCAAGGCATAAAAATCCCTGTACTCCGGGTAAATGCCGTAAGCGGCAAAACCGCCCCCCAGACCGTTCGATCGGTCGTGCATGGGTCTCATGGCTTCGGTGATCATCTCTCCGGACATTCTTTTGCCGTCCCTTGATATGACCGCCGCAATGGCGCAGCCTGACGGTATGCGCACCTGACCTTCTCTCATCATAACAATCAGTTCCTTTCGGAAAAATTTCTGGTCTGTATCATAACTGTCGTATCAGCAGGTTATGAGCAGATGTTCGCTTGACATGTCGTTGTAGACCACGCATTTTGATCCGCTGACATCGTAGACATGGACGATATCGGTAAGCTCCCTGCCGTTTTCAAATTCTCCGACCATGTCGGGGAAGCGCTCAAGCCTCCCGGGAGAATAGCGGAGGGTCTTTTCATTGTTGAATACAGCCGTGTAAAGTATTTCCGCTTCAACAAGATCCTGGAAAATGTGGCTTCCGTAGGACAGCTCCGGATTGTAGCCTGCCTCGGTTTCTTCCGTTTCGCAGATGACCTCAAATTCGCTTATATCCGAAAAGGACGTGGGGACCCCCAGCTCGGGAGATGTAGTGCCTATCCTGCCCGGAACGATTAGCATCATGTGCTTGTTCATGTCCCTGTAGTGCCAGTTGATCTCACCGATGAGCCTTGCGACGCCGTACTTGTCTCTGTACGGCATGTTGTAATACTTCACGGGGTCAACAAATACGATTATGTCCAGCTTATCGGCCTTTGACATGCCCATGGAGGCGCTTTTGCTTTCCAGAAGGATGTTCTCCGCCGGCACGTCGGTGGGGATCACCGCGCCCTGCCCTTTGTTCTGAAGCTGAAGAGGACGGCACTGCAGGAGGTTTACGGAGTATTCGCCGCTTTCGGATATGTTTATGGTGAACTCGGTGTCCACGGGGTATTCGTATTCATCCTGTATGCATCGCAGCATCCTTCTCATCTGACCCATGAGCTCCCTGTTCGCCACAAGGCCGCCGCAGGAGATGAATCTTACGGACTGCCACCTTCCCGTTTCACGAAGCCTGTTCTCCGCCTCGTAATCGTGCTCCAGCAGCGTTTTCCCCAGGTAGTTCGGGATCACCGGCTCCAGCTGTTTAAAAGACAGCTTTTCAAGACGGCGCTCCGCCATGTTTATAACCTCCGCGTTTCCCTGGGAAAACTTATGCTTGTCGGCGGAGGAGGAATACAGCGTTTTCTGGGGCCTGTCAAGGTTCACAATACGGGGATAAGACCCCTCTGTCCTGTCTACCGCCGATGTACCCAGCCCCATTACAAGCCTCAGCATGCCGGCAGTCGGGTCAATGCCCTTCATGATACGGTAAGGGCTGTAGGAATATCCCACGCCGGCGGCGCAGGGCTTGTAGTAGGGGCCGTAATATGAGCCGGAAACCCGCTGGATAAGGAGTGCCATCTGCTCGTCCCGCTTGTCCAGTCCCCGCCTTCTGCGATAGTCCAGAGCGGACAGGTTCATTGAGCTTGCGTATACCGTTTTGATGGCCTTTTCAAACTCATCGAGACGCTCCTCGGGAGTTCCGCGGTTTACGCAGAATACCGATTCGTATTTTCCAGCGAAGGCGTTCCCGAAGCCGTCCTCCAGTATACTGCTTGAGCGGATGATGTAGGGGTCCTGACCGTAATACTCGATTATCCGCACGAACTGTTCACGTATCGCGTCTGAAAAGGAGCCCGTCAGCAGCTTCTCCGCGAATTCCCCAGACAGGGTGAAGTATCCTTCCTCCGTGCGCTGCCTGATCCTGAGATCCCAAAGGTTGTTGTCAACGATATATGTGTAATACAGATCGGAGCCTACATAAAAGGAATCGTGAGGCTCAAGGACATTGCTTATGTCGGGCTCCATGTTCCGGATTATGGTTCTTGCAAGGAGCATGCCGCAGGCCTTGCCGCCTATCATCCCCGTGCCTATCATGTGATCCCTTACGGCGAAATAGTCCTCCGGCTTAAAATGCTTCTTCACCTTTTCCCGCATTTTGGTATCCCTGGTCATCATGATATTGCACATCTGGCCGCATGCTTCTTTCATGTCCGCTCCGCTTTCGATGAGCAGCTTTGTGCGGTTGAAGAATCTGTCCCAGGAGTCGGAATACTGTTCCTCTGCCGACCGCTGGACCGTACCCAGGGTCTGGTAGAACCTGCTTGACGTCACGCCGTCAAGGATAGGGCGGAATTTGCCGCTTGCCGGATCGTAGGTGTGAGGGAGGAACATTGTCTCCGAATCCCTGTTCCACACCTTTAACGGGCGCACATAGACATTTTTGCTGTCGGAATATACGTCTATAAAAAGCTGGGTGGTATTAAGTATCTTATTTATCGCGTGAACCGAATGCTTGCCGCGAATTATGGGGAAGAAGGCCACGGTGTCCAGAATGAACAGGAAGGGACACGTGACCCGGAAGAAGTTCCCCATCATCAGGTCCGTCGCCCAGGCCGCCTGAAGCTCGGAAAGGCAGTCAAAGACATAAAAGGCGTCTTTGCCCTCTTTTTCGATCACGTTGTGGATCTCCACCGTAAAGGTCTCGAACCTGTGGGACAGCGGTACCTCCACAGTCTTTATCTCGGGACGGTCCGGAACAAGGGGCTCGTGGCTGGCGAATCTGAAGTAAATGATATTTCGCCCGTCCTTTACAGCCTGCTCGACATAGGGCTCCATAAACAGCTTGAACTGGGAAAGGTCCGATACGCGCCACACCACATTGTCGCCCAGACGGATGTTGTCAAACGCCGTATCCATCTCAGGGATACCGCTTTTTACTCTGTCAAACGCCGCCATGCTGACCTCCAAAATAAAAAAATAAAGACGCTCATTTACGCGCAGAATGCCTGCACGGAAATGAACGCCATTGCCCATTTGCAGGAATTATAATGCAAAAATGTCACTTTGTCAATGCCTTCAGGGCGAATACGGCAGATTTTTGCAAGATGACAAAATTTATCTTGCAAAAATAATCAATCTTGTGGGATATGTCGATTGACAAATATACTCGTGCGGCGTATAATGCGACACGTGAAAGGCAAAGGCGCCTTTGAGGTCTGATCCTCGAAGACGCTTTGTCTTTAAATAAATATCGTACATGAAAAAAGGCAAAGACGTCTTGAATGTTCACGCATTCGGTGTCTTTGCCTTTTCTGATTGTACGAAAAAAGGAGAATTATTATGGGAACTGTATTTGAGCGTTTTGGAAGTCTTGTCTTCGACGACAGGGTTATGAAAGCGATGCTGCCCGCGAAGGTCTATAATTCGCTGAAGAAGACCATCGATGATGGCGCGCAGCTTGATATAGGCGTAGCCAACGCCGTGGCCAATGCCATGAAGGATTGGGCGGTGAAGAACGGGGCTACACATTACACCCACTGGTTCCAGCCCCTCACCGGTATCACCGCGGAAAAGCATGACAGCTTTATCACTCCCGCCCCCGACGGCGGCGTCATCATGGAGTTCTCCGGCAAAGAGCTTATAAAGGGTGAGCCGGACGCGTCATCCTTCCCCTCGGGCGGCCTGAGAGCCACCTTTGAGGCGAGAGGCTACACCGCTTGGGATCCCACCTCCTACGCTTTTATTAAAGGAAAGACGCTTTGCATACCCACCGCTTTCTGCTCCTACGGCGGCGAAGCGCTGGACAAGAAGACACCGCTGCTCCGCTCCATGGAGGCGCTGAGCAGAGAGGCGATAAGAATACTGAGGTTGTTCGGCAATACCACGGCCAAGCGCGTCACCTCCGAAGTGGGTCCGGAGCACGAGTACTTCCTCGTTGATAAGGAGATGTACAAAAATCGCCGTGACCTGAACTTCACCGGCAGAACGCTGTTCGGCGCAATGCCCCCCAAGGGTCAGGAGATGGACGATCACTATTTCGGCGTCATCAAGCCGAGAGTCGCGGCCTATATGGAGGATCTGAACGAGGAGCTGTGGAAGCTTGGCATCCTTGCCAAGACGGAGCACAACGAGGTGGCCCCCGCTCAGCATGAGCTGGCCCCCATTTATTCCACCACGAATATCGCAACAGATCACAACCAGCTCACCATGGAGATCATGCAGAAGGTGGCGTCACGGCATGATCTGGTCTGCCTCCTCCATGAGAAGCCCTTTGCCGGTGTGAACGGCAGCGGCAAGCATAACAACTGGTCCATATCCACCGACACGGGGTTAAGGCTTCTCTCTCCCGGTGAGACGCCCTACGAGAACGCACAGTTCCTGCTGTTCCTCTGCGCCGTTATAAAGGCAGTGGACGACTATCAGGATCTTCTCAGGATCACGGTGGCAACGGCAGGCAACGATCACCGCCTGGGCGCGAACGAAGCGCCTCCGGCTGTGGTGTCCATGTTCTTAGGCGACGAGCTGACGGCGATCCTCGACGCCATAGAGAACGACAAGCCCTACACCGCCGCGGAAAAGACACAGATGAAGCTGGGCGTCGATGTGCTCCCCAAGTTCAACCGCGACGCCACGGACAGAAACAGAACATCTCCCTTTGCCTTCACCGGCAATAAGTTTGAGTTCAGAATGCTGGGCTCCTCAAACAGCATCGCCTGTGCCAACATCATGCTGAACAGCGCGGTGGCGGAGAGCTTACGCATATACGCGGATACGCTGGAAGGGGCGGAGGACTTTGAAACCGCCCTCCACGACATGATAAAAGAGACCATAAAGGATCACAAGAGGATCATATTCAACGGCAACGGCTACGACGACGCGTGGATAAAGGAGGCGACGGAGGTCCGCGGCCTTATGAACTACCGCACCACAGCCGACTGCCTGCCTCACCTTATGGACAAGAAGAATGTGGATATGCTCCTGGGCCTTGGCGTATACACCGAGCCGGAGCTGAGATCCCGCTATGAGATCACCCTTGACAACTACTGCAAGGCGGTGCTCATCGAGGCGAACACCATGGTCCAGATGGCGAGGACGGAGATTTCCCCGGCAATTCAGAACTATGCGCTGGCGGTTGCAAAGAGCGTAAAGACAAAGCGCGCCGTTGACGACAGCATAAAGTGCGACTATGAGAGCGGGCTTGTAAAAAAGCTCACAGATCTCGTTGATGAGATAGCCGTTAAAACCGATGCGCTCGAAAAGGCGATCATCAGGCTCAAGGGTGTGGACACAGTGGGCGAAGAGGCGGATCTGATCCGGGATTCCATCCTTGAAAAGATGAGCGAGCTCCGCATTCCCTGCGACGAGGCGGAGACGCTGACAGCCAGAGAGTACTGGCCGTTCCCCACATACGGCGATCTGCTGTTTGGGGTCAGATAAACGGTTAATCAGATATGTGTGATAAACAGGAGATGAATATAAATGAACGACGCAATTAGAGAATTGGTAGCGGAAGCCACAACAAGCCAGGTATTTGCCGTATGGTTCCTGATCGGAGCGGCGTTGGTATTTTGGATGCAGGCAGGATTTGCAATGGTTGAAGCCGGATTTACGAGAGCAAAGAACACCGGCAACATCATTATGAAAAACCTGATGGACTTCTGTATTGGTACGGTGGTGTTTATCCTGATCGGCTTCTCGCTGCTTATGGGTGAGGACCTTATAGGCTTCATCGGCAAACCGGGATTTGACCTCTTTACTTCCTACGCGAATTTTGATTTTTCAAGCTTTGTTTTTAACCTGGTCTTCTGCGCGACTACGGCAACTATTGTTTCCGGATCGATGGCAGAGCGCACCAAGTTCCTGTCCTATTGTATTTACTCGGCTGTTATTTCCGCCCTCATTTATCCCATCGAAGCCCACTGGATCTGGGGCGGCGGCTGGCTGGCGGGTCTGGGATTCCACGATTTTGCGGGTTCCTGCGCTATACATATGGTCGGCGGTATTTCCGCCCTTATAGGCGCCAAGATCCTCGGGCCGCGTATCGGCAAATTCAAGAGGGATAAGGACGGCAAGGTCATAAAGGTGAACGCGTTCCCCGGTCACAACATCGCACTGGGTGCGTTAGGCGTATTCATCCTTTGGCTTGGCTGGTACGGATTTAACGGCGCAGCTGCAACATCCGTTGAGCAAATGGGTTCCATCTTCCTCACAACGACCGTTGCCCCGGCAGTAGCAACAGTGGTGTGTATGATTTTCACCTGGCTGAAATACGGAAAACCCGATGTTTCCATGTGCTTAAACGCTTCCCTTGCCGGTCTGGTTGCAATCACTGCCGGCTGTGACGTTACAGATTGCGTTGGCGCATTGTGCATAGGAGCTGTTTCCGGTGTGCTCGTAGTTTTCGGTGTATGGCTCCTTGATTACAAGCTGCATATCGATGATCCTGTCGGTGCTGTTGCGGTTCACTGCCTTAACGGTATATGGGGTACGATTGCCGTAGGTCTGTTTGCCACATCTTCGGCTCCCGGCTACTCTATCACAAATGCGGCGGGTGAGACGATTACCGGTCTGTTCTACGGCGGCGGCTTCCAGCTCCTTGGATTGCAGCTCCTTGGATTCATATCTGTTGCCGCATGGACTGCGGTAACGATTACCATAGCGTTCTATATAATCAAGGCAGCTGTAGGTCTTCGTGCAGGCCGTGATGAAGAGATACTCGGCCTTGATGTTACCGAGCATGGTCTGCAGAGTGCATACGCAGGTTTTGCAATGCTGCCTGACGGATCTGAGATCGAAGACGATATGCCGGTAATGGTCGCCGGTGACATCCCCGCGGCTGAAGCTGTACCTGTTGTGAAGGTGCCGACCTTTGAGGAGGGAACGAGACCGAAGTTCACAAAGGTGGAGATCATCTGCAAGGAGCACAAGTTCGAAAAGCTGAAGAAGGCCATGATGGATATAGGCATCACGGGCATGACGATGTCCCACGTTCTGGGCTGCGGCGTCCAGAAGGGCACGCCCGAGTATTACAGAGGCGTTCAGATAGAGCCTACGCTCCTGCCTAAGGTACAGGTCGACATCGTTGTAAGCGCGGTTCCGGTACGCACGGTAATCGAGACGGCGAAGAAGGTGCTTTACACCGGCCACATCGGCGACGGCAAGATATTTGTCTACGACGTTGAAAACGTGGTCAAGGTCCGCACCGGAGAAGAAGGTTATGACGCTCTTCAGGATGTAGAATGATTTGAGAAGAATTTGCGCCTGCTGCAGCGCACACATTGAGTTGTGGAAAAGCACGGTGTATTGATTTGCGAACTTATTTCGATATTCAAAAGCTGCAAGAGCATTTTCAATAGCATGACGCATTTTTGCCGCCGGAATGATCCGGCGGCAAAGGTGCGGTTATACGTTATACGGAGGATTAAATTATGTGTTCAATTATCGGTTACTGCGGCACGATCGCAGATATGGAGGCCTTTTTTACGGGCTTCGGCCATACAAAATCGAGGGGCCCGGACGACACCAGGATAATCGACATGGGAAAAGGCGTTTTGGGATTTCACCGCCTGTCCATTATGGGGCTGACGCCCTCGGGAATGCAGCCCTTTGAGCTTGACGGCAGCTATGTTGTCTGCAACGGCGAGCTCTACGGCTTTGAAAAGGAGAGGGAAGCGCTTAAAAAGAAGGGGTATACATTTCAGTCGGACAGCGACTGTGAGATCATCCTTCCCATGTACTTTGAATACGGAACGGACATGTTTTCCATGCTGGACGCGGAGTTTGCCTGCGTGATCTATGACGGCGAGACGAAGGAATACATAGCAGCCCGGGATCCCATCGGCATAAG
Organism: Oscillospiraceae bacterium; assembly: GCA_017438675.1. GTDB lineage: Bacteria > Bacillota > Clostridia > Oscillospirales > Oscillospiraceae > SIG495. Next base: position 10,627 of record JAFRUW010000168.1, read on the forward strand.
ACCGCTGTATTACGGCTATGACAGGAACGGAGTCATAGTTTTTGCCAGCGAAGCCAAGAACCTTGTGGGCATCGCGGAAATAATCATGCCCTTCCCACCGGGACACTATTATAAAGGCGGACAATTTGTCTGCTACAGCGACATCGCGGCGGTGAAAACGGTTTGCTGTGACGATCTGGAAACCGCCTGTAAAAAGATACATTACAAGCTGGTTGAGGGCGTCAGAAAGCGCCTTGTTTCCGACGCGAAGGTGGGTTTCCTGCTCTCCGGCGGACTTGATTCATCCCTCGTGTGCGCCATTGCGGCGAGAGAAAGCGATACGCCCATAAAGACCTTTGCCATCGGCATGAGCGAGGACGCCATCGACCTGAAGTACGCCAGACAGGTTGCGGATTATATCGGCAGCGATCACAGGGAGGTCATTATCACAAGAGACGACGTTATCGCAAACCTTGATACGCTCATACACCTGCTTGGCACCTACGACATAACCACCATCCGGGCAAGCATGGGCATGTACCTTGTCTGCAAGGCGATCCATGAGGATACCGACGTCCGCGTC
>JAFRUW010000014.1 GCA_017438675.1 Oscillospiraceae bacterium
GCTAAGTGAAGAGTGAATGGTGAATAGTGAATAGAGAATAACGTAAGGAGATAACCTCCGCCGCGCTGCCCAACTATTCTCTATTCTTTATTCATTATTCACTGAACTTCAAATTAAGGAGATGTTCGATATTGGTCATGCAGTTTCCTTCTTAAAAAAAATCACTGAAATTTACGGCAAGGATCATTAAGCTGAACCAGTATCTGATTAAACAAAAGCATGAAACTATCATCTTCAAACACATCCTCCGAAGCGGTACTTCGACCGGAGCTAATGCCAATGAAGCAATATACGGCGTGAGCAAAGCTGATTTGATCGCAGAGCTTCGAATATCCTTACAAGAAACAGCGGAACCGGAATACCGGCTGCTGAGGCTGATGTTGCCGGAATACATAACCGAAACAGATGGCGATTCATCTATTTACGATTGTCCTGAAATTTAACGTATCATAGTTGCATTGATTGAGGGGAAACTAAATGAAACCAATCACAAAAGAAGATATTCGGTCAGCTTTTCATACGGTGGGGTTAGCAAAAGGACACGTCGTGATGGTTCACACATCGTTATCCCAGATAGGATATGTGTGCGGAGGGGCACAGACCGTGATTGAGGCGCTTATTGAAGCGGTGGGCGAAGAGGGCACGATTATGATGCCCACGCAGTCATGGAAAAACCTTGACCCCGAAGACGGCGTCCATTGGGAAGTTGAGGAAGAATACCGGTCTATTATCCGTGAAAGCTGGCCCGCGTATGATAAGCGAATAACGCCGACCAATACGATGGGCGCGGTAGCGGAAATGTTTCGTTTATGGCCGGGAGCCATGCGCAGCGATCATCCTGCCAGATCAGTCGCTGCGTGGGGAAGGTATGCGGAATACCTTACTTCCGGTCACGATCTCTCCGATATTTTTTGCGATGGTTCTCCCATAGGAAAGTTGTACGAGCTGAACGGTGATGTGCTGCTGATCGGGGTGGGTTACGATAAAAACACATCCCTGCACTTGGCCGATGTGCGTGCCGATTATCCCGGAAAGCATTATTGTGTGGAACACAGCGCGGTGATGGAAAACGGAAAACGTGTCTGGAAGGAATACGAAACGCTCTATGTCGACGGAGAAGATTTTGATGAAATCGGCGCTGATTTTGAACGGACGGAAGCAGTCCATATTGCTCAGCTCGGCAATGCGGAACTCCGCTTGATGAACCAGCGAAAACTTGTGGATTTTGCGGTTGATTGGATTAACAGTCACAGAAGATAGGTGATTATTCTTAAATCATCAATAACACGAAACCGAGGTTGTCTCACAAAGTGCGTGAGGCAGCCTCGGTTTTTTTGTTAACCAAGCAATTGTGTTGCATAATAGGCTCATAATAACACATAATGCAATTCACTAAAATAATACGTGGATAATGGGTAAAATTTATGCAGAAAATAGTCTAAAATCTCCAAAGAACACTTGCCAAACAGAGGGATTTATGATGTAATGATGTAGATCATATGATGGCAATGTTGCCTGCTTTTGCCGTCATGATGATAATATTAAGTGTGAAATGGAGGAACCGGATCAAAATGAAGTTTAAGTCGAATTCTGCCGGAATCCGGCGGAATAGCATTGTCAGATTTCTGTTCGGCGATAATTGCCCCGCCGGAAGACGTCTTGCCGGTGCGGCAATCGGACTGCTGCTGCTCGCCATTGCGGCGACAGCACTGACCTTTCTGAACTTTGGGAATGAGCTTGTGTCTGTCAGAGCGGACACTGACGGGCAGAATGTTTCCTGCTCAGACTCGCTGACGGGAGAGCCGGGCAGCCAGGAAGCACAGGACAACCCGGATAGTGACCCGTATTACGGTCATCTGTATATCGACAGCGCACAGGAAGGCACGTCCGAGACAGGCGAAAGGGACGGAACCAGTGCGGAGCTGTGTCATCTCAGCTTTGAGCTGTATCCCGACGAAGAGACAACCGACACTTCGGTGACGCTTTACGGCATGATGCCCGAAGGAGCGACAGCGGAAGTGGTGGACGTCACACAGCAGTATCCCGACGCGGACGACGTGTCAGAGGAAACGACCGAGGATGCGACCGTCGTAGCGGCGTACAACATCACCATCTCCGACGGAGAAGACGAGTTTCAGCCCAACGAAAGCCGCCCGATCAGAGTGGAGATTTCCTCAACCCAGGCATGACCGCGGAGGTGCACTTCCCGTCGAGTACCGTCGAATACAAGATCATCGAATGCGGCGTCAACATCGAGGTGTATGACGGCGTATATGTCAACGGCGTCCAGGTCACCGGAGAAACCATCGGCAATACCAAGCGGCGGCTCTTTGATTCCGGCTGGATTGATGTTGTCAAAAAACCGACCATTGTATTTGAAAACCACGTTGACCGCGACGCGCTGAGAACACTTGCCATCGAAAAACGGCTTTACGACGAGGCGGGCAACGAGATACCTCCGGGTGAGGACGACAATACCTTCAGTTACCGTCTGTATCTCTCCAACGGCGCGGACGACGTTCTCAGGCTCGCAAATATGCACAAGTATTACGTTAAGGATCCCGAGGGGAATATCTGCTCATGGGACGCGCAATACAAGCGCTTTGTCTCACTGGGGAAAAAGGAGATCAGCGATCTGACCGAAAGTCAGAAAAAAGCCGCCACATTTGAAACCTCGATGAACGGAGCCATCTCCATGATTCCCGCATGGTACACGGTCGGAGTGCCGAATTTGCCGGTCGGCACAAGGTTCCGGGTGGTTGAGAGGGATTACGAGGTGCCTCTCGGCTATCGGCTCATCGGCTACGAACGTGAGAATGAAACCTACCTTCTCGATCCCGGCAGCGATGAAAACACCGGATGGGTCAGAGCCAACGAATCTCCCACAATGGCGGTCAAGAACCAGCGCGGGTGGGAACTGAAGGTGGACAAGGTGTGGAGCGACGCGCAGTTTGTGGATTCACACTCCCCCATTTATACGGCGGTGTACGTTGGAGGAACGCTGCTGGAAGGCTCGGTGAGACAGATTGCCGACCCGGACACCACGGTCAGGTATTTCTTTGACAGCCTGCAGCCCGGCAGGACGATAGACGACTACCGGGTGCGCGAAGCCATTGTGACCGATCCTGTGGTGGGAGCAGGCGGTGTTGTCACCGGTTACGGCAGTATTACCCCGTTGAACGAAGACGAGTTCATTAAGGTAGATTCCGTCCCCAAGGGAGGCGGCACGGAGTCCTCCAACAAGTATTTTGTGCAGTACTCCGAAGGGGTGCCCGAGCGCACGTCGCTTGACATTCCCGCTCCCGGCAACATCCGCGCCGATCTGATCTTCAACACCCGTTCGGAGGGCGTAAGCATCACCCTGTATGACATGAAGACCAGAGCGCCCCTGTCAGGCGGCAAATTCCGGCTGA
>JAFRUW010000169.1 GCA_017438675.1 Oscillospiraceae bacterium
AAAGGCGTTCCCCCTTTGGAAACCCCCCGGTGAAAACAAAACGTTCGTCCGGTCGTGAACATTGTTGTGCGTATACGTGTATGCGTCATCCCTGAACCTTAATTGTGCCTGCGTCTAACGTCCGCTGAACGCTCCTGCTCTGTCAGGTTTGTGCGGAATCTCGCGGGCCGATGTGGGCATCGGCCCCTACGCCTTGTGTCTCAGATTTTCCTTCTGTTGCAGGCACGTCCGTTATCCGAATCGGCGCCGTCGGCGGGCGGTTATCCGCACACGCCCGTAAATACACACCATCCCGTAGGGGCGATCAATGATCGCCCGCTTTTCAAATTCATTTTTTAATTCACCGAATTAAAAAATACAACCATTTTTCATTTTCCATTTTCAATTTTTCATTTGTTCAACGCCTGCGCGGCGGGCGGTATCTTTCTGTGTTGACAGAAAGATACCAAAGAGCAACCAAAGGAAAACCCTTCCGCATGGGTTTTCCTTTGGAAACCTTTCCTAACGGCAAAAGGGCGCTGCCCTTTTGAAACCCGTGGTGCTTGCGGCAAGACTTTTCCACTCAACGAACCCACTTTGTTACGGTGTTCCTCTGCGACCTCCCGCGAGACACCGAACCAAAACAACCGACAATGTAAGCGATCAGCGGGTTAGAGGTACAAATTATTAAGGATTAGGGACTGCGCAAAACCGTATACGCACAACAATGTTCACGACCGGACGAACCGCCTGTTTCCGACAGGGGGATTCCACAAGGGGGAACGCCTTTGGTGTGCTTTGCATACTTTCTCACAAGAGAAAGTATGTGCCTCGCGGCATGAGCGATAAAAAGTTTTGACAACAACAGCATTATGTAAAAACGGACAGACAAAAACATAAAGGCAACGCCCGCCGCAGGCGTCCTCTTGACAAACGCCGCACAAAGATATACAATACCCGTGAACAATGAAATATCCGGGGTGCTGAGAAGATCGGCTGAGAATCCGCGTGGGCGGGTAACCCATGAACCTGATCCGGGTAATGCCGGCGTAGGAAGAAAATGAAGCTTTTGCTGCGCCGTGGTTTATTCCGCGGCGTTTTTCATTTGTTATCTGCGTGAAAATGCTGTTATTTGCAGTGAAGCGTGCAAAAACCGAATAATCGCGCGTTTTCTGCACATCAAAAAGACAGGATGATCACAGGGAAAGATCTGGAAATTGTTCAAAAAAAACATCTTGAAAGGATAGGTCATTATGAAAAAGAACACTACAATGAGAATCGTTTTGGGCGCGGTCTTTGTGGCAGCGGCGCTGGCGCTGAGCTACCTGAAGATACCCATCGGGGCGGCATGGGGCGGCTTCGGCGGCAGCATCGACCTGGTCATGATACCTCTGATCATCTATGCCGTATATGCGGGATTGGGCTGGGGCGTCGCCGCCGGCCTCATATTCGGCACGCTGAAGTTCTTCCTCGCCGGCGGTACCGCCGTAAACTGGCAGTCCATGCTCCTTGACTACGTCCTCGCCTACGGCGCGGTAGGTCTCGCGGGCATTTTCAGCGGAAAAAGCTGGGGTCTTGTTCCCGGCGCCGTCATCGGATGCCTTGGCAGATTTGCCATCCACTATTTAAGCGGCGTCACCATCTACGCCGAGTACATGCCCGAGGAATTCCTCAACATGACCATGACAAAGGCAAGCACATATTCCCTCCTCTACAACGGAACCTACATGCTTCCCAATACGGTCCTGGCAATCGTGGTCTGCGCCGTTCTTGTGGTCCCCCTCAAAAAATTCATTGATGAAAAGCCCGCAATCGAACAGAAATAGCTCTAAAAAACGCAAAAAAGCCCGCCTTTCGGCGGGTTTTTTGCATATCTGACCCGGGGAGCGGGTTTGGTATTAAAGCTTTATCCTTTTTCAAACAGTGCGCCGTCGGGGACGGGGGAAATGGCCTCGATGGCGTCCTCGGAGTACATGTATTTAGGCAGCTCGGAGGAGCGGGAGGCGTCGAAAACGTAATCCTTGCCGTCGGGAATAAATACGTAGGTGTACATGCCGTCACCGGTGCGGAGGATAAGCTCATCCTCCGTGAGCTCATATTTTCCCATGGCGATGTAGCTGCTGAATACGGAGTATTCAAAGACAAAGGTGCCGCCCTTTACGTTTAACGTGACGGTGGGATTGATGGGTTCCAGCGGTGAATAATATGTATAGACCACGGGCTTCGGGTCTTTTTTTGCTTCGTTTGCGTTGTGGGTCAGGATGAGCACCAGTGCAAGAGCCTCAACACATAACAGAATCACCCAGAACAGCGGTTTTTTCAGAACTTTCATGTTAAACGTCCTTTCGTTTACCGGGAGTAATACTCCACCAGGAGCTTTACGCACTCGTCATAGGCCGCAATACCGCGATCATCTCCGCCCACCATGAGATACCCGGTATAGACCGTCCCGGCGGCCTCGGTGACATGGGACTCCATGGCGTTCCAGTAGGCGTCGGACTCCGCAATGTCAAGGCGGACGTATTCGCTGAGCCCCGACCGTATCTCCCTCCATGCTTCCCTGTCGGCCAGATACAGATCGCTTAACAGATACTCAAGGCCGGACAGGCAGCCGGAATACCGGTACATGGCGTCGCCGCATGTCATGCAGGCGGCAATTCCCACAAAGTTGGCCTCGTCCTCACCGGTGACGCCCCGGCTGTGGGCCAGCTCGTGGGCGATGGTGAAGGGTCTGCCGCTTACCGGCGCGTCAGTGTTTATGTTGCACTCGCCGGTGAAGGGGAAAAACACCCCGGTGAAGCCCATGCGGCTGAACAGGCGGGAATAAAACATCCCTTTCGGTGAAAAACTGATTCCTCTGAGATCGGCAAACTCAGTTTCGATCTGTTTGTAAATTCCGGAGGAATTTGTGAAGATCCCCTCCTCATCGGCGGAGATCAGACCGTTTTCGTCACGCTCCACCCCGGGCGCCAGTCTGTTCGCCTCGTCGGCAAAGAGCTTCGTCACATCGTAAAGCTTTTCCGCAGTGACGGTGCCGCCGTCAAGGCCGTTCCGCTCCGCAAAGCCCGGGATGTAGTAGTCAAACCCGTAGCTCCATGCGTACCAGGCGAATACCCACAGCGCCGCAACAATAAGCGTCAGAAGCCCGCGGATCAGGATCTTTGACCGGGGTCTGTTTTTCACGGCCCGGACGACTACATAGATTATGTAAACCAAAACGATGAGTATCGCCAGAGTTATCAGGAGTTCCATCAGGGAGAAGCTGAGCGGGGATGTGAGTTTCCCCATGACCGTGAGATAGGGGCGGGAGACGCGCTGCGCCACCCAGAGGCTGAAGGCGGTGTTGTTCCTGAAGGCGAAGTACAGGGCGGTGAGAAGTGCCGGGACCGCCGCCGACGCTGCAAGAGGCCACAGACTTTTTTGCTCCCTTGCTTTTTTCTTTTTCTTCACCTTACCGCCCCCCCCTTAACTTCTGCTGTTTTCTTTATTCTACATAATCAGACAGGAAAAAACAATGGAAAGATGCGGAGGAATTCTAAATTTTCGGTAAACAAAAAACCGAAGCCCGGTATTTCGGGCTTCAGACTGTAGACAAACCAAAATTACGAGAAAAAGCTTCGCAGAATTTCGCCCAAAGGGCGAAACAAATTTAAATCCATTTTTCCCGGGAGCATGTATCACGGGAAAAATACAGGAAAGCCGCAAACGTGCAAATTGAATTATCCTTTATTCATTGTTTCAATCAATTCAATTTGTGCGATGCAGCGGCGCTATTCTCAAACAAAGCCCCTGCTTTGTTTGAAGCGTGTCGACTTTGTCGACACGCTCAAGCCCGGTATTTCGGGCTTCGGTCAGACTGCAGACAAACCTGGATTACGAAAAAAGCTTCGCAGAGTTTCGCCGCGAGACGGCGCAATAACTCAAAAGAAATCGCAAGATTTCTTTTGAAAAGAATTATCCGTCTGAGTATATCTGTTCATCCGGGAACGTGAGCCCCAGCTTATCTCTTGCGATCCCGGCGATCACGTCGTCCTCGCCGCTGTTTTCCAGGGCGTACTCCATCTCCGCGTTTTCGGTTTCCATGGCCTCCGCCTGTTCCTCCAGCGCCGCCTGTTCCGCCCGTGCCGCCTCTATCTGCATATGCACGCTCACCAGTCTGACCGCCGCGTATACCAACAGGATCACCAGAACTATAGTCGTAACGACCCCGGCCTTCTTCAGCTTCATGTTTCCGCACCTCCTCCCGGTCAGGGGGTTTTATTTTTCGCAGTAATATTTTACACCTGTTCAACAGAGAAGAAAAGGGTTTTTTCAGAAAAAATGTGAATTTTCTGATAATTCTCCACAAACCGGCGAAGGGGGCGGCGATGCAGAGGAGCAGGAACCGGATGAGCTCCAGCGCCGAATCCCACAGCGCAAGGGCAAAACGGCTGACGGTGACGAAGTACAGCGCGCCCCCCAAAAAGGCGAAGATCACCACGAATACCCGCTGCCGCCCGCCGCCCAGGGTCAGCCCGAACAGGAACAGCGCCCAGGCGCAAACCGGCCAGAAGACGATATCCGTCACCACAGTCACCGCCGCCCGGTTAAACCGAAGTCTCACGGCACGGAGCAGATCGTAATAAAGTCCGCCCGCCGCTCCCAGTCCCAAAGCCGCCGCCGCTTCCAGAAGCTGGCCGGCTACGGAAAACTCCATTTTATCGGAACAGCCGTGAGAAAAGCCCGCCGGATTCCGGGGCGTCCTCACCGGCGTACTCCATTGAATCCACCCTTCCGCAGGCGATTATCTCCCCGGTGTCGAGGCTCAGCTTTTCAAGGCGCAGACCCTCGCCCCGGATGACGAGTTTCCCCCGGACCGTGGCCACCGCTACCGCGTCCTCGTCGAAGCTGTCCACATCCTCCACCCCCGTGACGGTGAGCCGCTCCCGCCCTTCCATTATCACGTTGTGCTGGGGCTCCGGAGAGCCGGATTTGTATTTATCATCGTATGTCATGGTAATTCAGTCCTTCCCTGAAATATATGATAAATACTATGTTTGAAAGTCCCTGAATATGATATACAGGGCGAAATCCATTGTCAGATTGCACAAAAATGGCGAAAGTACAACAATTTCGTCGAAAAATCCGCAATTTTTCCTTGACGTGGAGCCGAAGTGGTGTTAATATATGGCACTGTAATTCTTTTGTTACTTTTTTGACGCAATTGTTACCGATCAAGACGCGCAATTTACATGCGCGGTCCTAATGAGGTGAGAAAAAATGTATAAAAACCGAATATCCGGTTTTAACCGCAGGATGAGGGCAACGGCCCTTGCGGTGCTTGCCGCGGCAGGCGGCATGAGCCTTTTCGGCGGCTCCGTGTGCTGCGCGGTGAAGGCCGACGGCGAGTCTTCCGACTCCCGGGCATTCCTTCGTGAAACGGCGGACAGCACCGGATCATCCTTTGCCGGCGCGCTGTGGCAGAAGCTGTACATCGAGCCGGAAATCACGGCCGCTTTCGCCCCTGACCTTACGGCTGAGGCACAGCCTGAGGAGGAGCCTGCTAAAGCTCCGGAGGAAGAAGCCTGGCTGTGGGGCATTTCCGTTGACGGTGCTCTTGTGGGCGCCTGTGCGGACCGGGAACGGGCCGAATCGATAATTCAGGAAAAGATGGACAGGTTTGTGGATGAGAACACCACGTCGGTGTTTATGATCCAGGACGTTGAAATCGCTCCCATTGACATCGTGGGCCCTGTGCTGCAGGACGAGGCGGAGATAAGCCGCCTTCTTGATCCGGACAGCGAGGATTCGGAATTCGCCCTGAAAATTCTGGTTACACAGAGGGAGACGGAAGCGAGACTCATCCCCTACGAGACGGAGATCAACTATACAGACGAAATGTACGAGGACACCGAGGAGCGGACGGTGAAGGGCTTTGAAGGCGCCGGCATCGCCGTTGTTGAGGTGGAGTACTTAAACGGCAACGAGGTGCTGAAAACCGATCTCAGCCTGGAGGTCGTGTCCGAGCCTGTGACGGAGGTCATTACAAAGGGTACGGCGCCCCGGCCCCGTACAGCCTCCTACGGCGAGTATATCTGGCCGGTAACGGGTCATATCACCTCGGAGTTCGAACCGAGACACATCAGCATAAGCTCCTCCTTCCACAAGGGCATCGACATTGCCACCGATCACGGCACGCCCATCGTAGCGGCGGACGGCGGCGAGGTAATCTGCGCCGAGTATTCAGGCAGCTACGGGAAGCTCGTTCAGATCCTGCACGACAACGGTGATATCACATATTACGCCCACTGCAGTTCCATTGCGGTGTCCGTAGGGCAGAGAGTTGCCCGGGGCGAGGTCATCAGCTACGTGGGAAGCACCGGCAACTCCACCGGCGACCACTGCCATTTCGAGATAAGGGTAAACGACGAACCCCAGAACCCCTTGAATTATTTACCGTAAGATAAAACCCCCTGTTCATCGTGCATGATGGACAGGGGGTTTTTGCCGCCGCATGTAAATACGCACGCACCCGAAGAACCATGTTTCACATATAATTATATCTTTAAATATTAATTACAATCGCTCGTGCCGCGGGGCACCATATTTCTGTCCCGCCAGAAATATGGAAAAGAGGCGGCCAAGAGGCAACGGCTTTTATGCCGTTTCCCCTTGGAACCCCTTCCCGAAAACGCAATACACAGCCACAGAACAGCCATCGGCGAAAACAGCAGTCAGCGTGTCTGATGCTGCGTACTCCTAACTCGCTCAGCCGCTTACTGCGGTGGTAAACAGAGTAAGGTGGCTCGGTTGTCCTGCAACTCCAGCCGCACTACAGCAATTAACAATGTAAGCGCCAGCGGGTCAGGCGCACAATCTATTAAGGTTCAGGGATACCGCAAAACCGTATAAGTACAACAAATGTCACGACCGGACGAAATCTTTGTTTCCGCCGGGGGGATTCAAAAGGGGGAAAGCCTTTTGTGTGCTTTGGCTACTTTCTCACAAGAGAAAGTAACTGCCCCCGCGGCATGAGCGGAATAATAATCATTTTTCTTGTTGTTTTGATTTTTCAGTTAAGCTTTAAGTGAAACAGAATAGTAGGGACGATCATTGATCGCCCGCTGTTGCGGTTTTTGCCGTGTGTGGTTGGACGCGGTGATTTTTGTTTTGTTTGTAGGGGTCGATGCCCTCATCGACCCGTTTTATGTCAACCGGCACGGTGCGTTTTCACCGCAATGCCTCGGTAATCGCAATTTGTACCGCGGGCCGATGTGGGCATCGGCCCCTACGCCTTGTATCGCAGATTATCCGTCTATTGCAGGTGCGTCGGTTGTCCGAATCTTCGCCGTCGGCGGGAGGGCGCAGAGGCCTTCCCCTACACGGGCATGGCGGTTATCCGCGCCCGCCTGTAAATACCGCCGCGCCCGTAGGGGCGGGCCTCCGTGCCCGCCCGCCTTTAAACTCATTTTTTAATTCGTCAGAATTAAAAAATACCATAATTTTTCATTCCCCATTTTCAATTTTTCATTTACCGCCGCCCAGGCGGGCGGCGGTACGGAAACAAAACAAAGCCCTGACGGAGGTGTCCGTCAGGGCTGGAATCTATATCCGGGTTTATTATTTCTTTGACAGGAACGCCGGGAGGGGGCGGCCGTCTTTTTTCCACTCGTAATACTCCGCTGTGGCGGCAAACAGAACGTCGCCGGAGGAGTTGAGGGCTGTTTCCAGGCTGTCCTGAACGACGCCGATGATGAATCCGACGCCGACAACCTGCATGGCCACATCATTGGAGATGCCGAAGAGGGAGCAGGCCATGGGGATAAGGAGCAGGGAGCCGCCGGCAACGCCGGAAGCGCCGCAGGCCGCAAGCGTTGACAGCACGCTCAAAAACAGCGCCGTGGGAATGTCCACCCTGATGCCCATGGTGTGAACGGCGGCAAGGGTCATAATGGAGATCGTTATGGCCGCGCCGTCCATGTTGATGGTTGCGCCCAGGGGGATGGAAACGGAATACATATCCTTGTCAAGACCCAGCTTTTCGCAGAGGGCCATGTTCACGGGGATGTTGGCGGCGGAGCTTCTTGTAAAGAAGGCGGTGATGCCGCTTTCACGCAGGCAGCGGAATACCAGCGGGTAGGGGTTGCATTTCAGCGAGATCGCCACGATGATGGGGTTCACGATCAGGGATGAGAAGAGCATGCAGCCCACAAGGAGGGCGATGAGCTTGCCGTAGGTGGTGAAGATCTCCACGCCGGAGGAGGAGACGGAGGAATACACAAGGCCCATGATACCGAAGGGGGCCAGGTTGATGATCCACCGCACCGTCTGGGAAACAGCGTCCGCCATGTTGGAGAACACGGTCTTGGTGGCGTCGCTGGCGATGTTCTTGAGAGCCATGCCGAATACCACCGCCCAGAACAGGATGCCCAGGTACTTGCCGTCGATGATGGAGGCCAGGGGGTTTGCGATCATGTTCTTTAAGAGGTTTGCCAGGACTTCTCCGATGCCGGAGGGAGCCGCCTGTTCCGCGGCCTCAACTGTGAGGACAAGGTCAACGGGGAACATGAAGCTCACGATAACGGAGATAAAAGCCGCTATAAGGGTGGTGAGCAGGTAGAAAAAGATGACCATGCCGAACCGCTTGTCCAGCTTGCTGCCGCCCTGACTGAGGGCGCTGGTGACCAGCAGGAAAACAAGGAGCGGCGCGATGGCCTTCAGGGCGCCGACAAAGAGGTCGCCCAGGAGTCCGATCCCCGCTGCTTTCGGGAACAGGAATGACAGGATGACGCCCAGGACTATGCCGCACAGGATCCTCAGGATCAGGGAAGTGCCGGTATATGCCTTGACCGCCTTTTTGAGTGCGTTCAAAACTTTCATTTTTCTTCTCTCCTTTTTATTATATGTGTAAACACATATTTGGCATAATTTTATTATATTTACAGCGTATTGTCAAGGGCGGAGGGACAATGACCGCCGCTGCGTGTGCGGTGTATTATTTGTGCCTCACCGTGTTGGGGCGACCCTTGCGGTCGCCCGATACTGCGGTCATTATCATACAAAAGGGACAGCCGCAAGGGCTGCCCCTACATACATAACGGAAATCGCCGCAACCAACCGAATGCGGCGGATGACGCAATAAGGGCGGGCACGGAGGCCCGCCCCTACGGGGGAGATCCGAATGCGGCGGTAAACAAAAAACGGGCGGATATGGAATCCTCCCGCCTTTTGCACGTTTGCTGCATTTGGTTCAACCTTGTAGCGGCGGGCCTCCGCGCCCGCCCTTATTGCATTATTTTTCACCGTACCTGTAGGGTCGACCGGCCCGCCCCTATTTTCCCATATTCCCGATGTGCTGCATGAAAAGGGCATAATTCGTCATGCTGCTTTCAACGGTGAGGAGGCGTTTACCGTCGGCATCAAGCAGAACGGTGTCGCCGAGGAGATCCTTCTTCACGGACGCGATCTCGCTTATGCGGAAGGCGTTGTTCACTTTCGGCAGTTCATTTGTTTCGGTGACCGTATAGCCGTCAACCTTAACGGTGTGATTTTTCCTGAATATCAAAAAGTACCCCAGTACAACCATGGGGATGGCGGTTACAACCGCCATCAGAACGGGATTGTCCGGAAATTTACCGATTACGGCAAGATACCTGAGCAAATAGGCAAGTATTATTGAAGGGAAAAAAGTTATGGCGATATATTTTGTCCTTTTGTAACCCCTTGTCATTGTGAAGCTTTGGGTGTTGTTTGTGCTTTCCATTAAAACCTCCGTGATCAAAAAATACGGGCGCATTGGTTCTCCAATGCGCCCGATATCGGTATTTCTTACATTCTCGCGTCGAGAGCGGCTTTCTTTTCCTCGAAGCCGGGTTTGCCGAGAAGGGCGAACATATTGATCTTGTAGGCCTCAACGCCGGGCTGGTTGAAGGGGTTCACATCCAGCATGTAGCCGGAGATGCCGCAGGCCAGCTCAAAGAAGGCCACCAGCTCGCCGAAGCTCTTGGCGGACTTGTCGGGAATGGTGATGGTCATGTTGGGAACGCCGCCGTCCATATGGGCGATGGCCGTCGCCGCAAGAGCCTGATGGTTTGCCCAGGTCATGTCCTTGCCGGCTAAGAAGTTCAGACCGTCGCCGTTTGACTCGTCCAGAGGAATGATCAGCTCACTGTCGGCGCACTCAACCTTGATAAAGGTCTCAATGAGGATCCTGAGACCCTCCTGCATGTACTGACCCATGGAGTGGAGGTCGGGGGTGAAGTCAACAGAGGCGGGGAACAGGCCCTTTGCCTCCTTGCCCTCGCTCTCGCCGTAGAGCTGCTTCCACCACTCGCCGGTGAAGCGGAGAGCCGGTTCAAAGGCCGCCAGCACCTCGATCTGCTTGCCCGCGCGGTACAGGCCGTTTCTTACAGCGGCGTACTTGATGGCGGGGCTTGTTTCGGGGTCGGGGTTCTTGCAGGTGTCGAAAGCTTCCTTTGCGGAGGCCAGCATTTCCTCAATGTCAACGCCCGCCACTGCCAGCGGGAGAAGTCCCACGGGGGTGAATACGGAGAAGCGGCCGCCCACGTTGTCGGGGATCACGAAGGTTGCGTAACCCTCGGCGTCGGCAAGGGATTTTAAGACGCCCCGGGCCTTGTCGGTGGTGGCATAGATCCTCTTTGCGGCCTCTTCCTTGCCGTACTTCTTCTCGATGAGCTCACGGAAGATGCGGAAGGCCACAGCCGGCTCCGTGGTGGTGCCGGACTTGGAGATGACGTTGATGGAGAAGTCCCGGTCGCCCAGCATGGCGATGACTTCATTGGTGCTGTCGGCGGAAAGGCCGTTGCCTATGAAGTAGATGTCGGGGCCGTCCTTGGGCAGGTTGTTGTAATTGGGGGTCTTTATAAAATCAAGAGCGGCCTTGGCGCCCAGGTAGGAGCCGCCGATGCCGATGATCACAAGTGCCTCGCTGTCGGAGCGGATCTTCGCTGCCGCAGCCTTGATGGCCGCGATCTCGTCCTTGTTGTTCCCGTCGGCCAGTGTGAGCCAGCCGATGAAATCGTTGCCCTTGCCGGTGCCGGAGAGCAGAACGTCAAGAGCCTTGCCGGCCTCATCGTACAAAGCGGGCAGCTTCGCGGGATCGAGATCCTTCGCTGTGTTTTGGATGTTCAGTGACAAACGCATAGTTATTACCTCTTTATATATTAAGAATTAATAATGGAAAATTGCGGTATTTTTTAATTCTGGGAATTAAAAAACATATTTGAATTGAAGCGGGTGCAAAGTCCCGCCCCAATTGTTTCCTGGATTGTGCAGCATTTTCTGTTGTGAGATAGTGCTTTTGAAATCAGAATCTTTTTTCGCCTGCGGGTTGGGCGCCCTATTTCTTCCTCGTGGAAGAAATAGGGGAAAGAACACGCCAAAGGCGTTCCCCCTTTGGAATCCCCCCGGTGGAAAA
>JAFRUW010000170.1 GCA_017438675.1 Oscillospiraceae bacterium
TATCTCAAACTTTATCGCCTGCGCGGCGGGCGGTTACTTTCTCTTGTGAGAAAGTAACCCAAGCACACAAAAGGCGTTACCCCTTTTTTATCCCCCCGGTGGAAAAAACGGTTTCCCCCGACCGTGGGATAGGTTGTACGGATTAGTCGGTAAGGTATCCCTGAACCTTGATAGCTTGTACGTCTAACCCGCTGATCGCTTACATTGCAGGTGACTTGTGGTGCGGTAACTCGCGCGGGAGGGCGCAGAGGCCCTCCCCTACATGGCGCGTGTGGCGTTTTGGTGCGGTATCTCGCGGGCGATAAAACAATCACCGCTTCGGCAGATACTCTGTGGGATCGACGCTTTTGTTCTCCAGCTTCATGGCGAAATGGAGATGATTCACCTCTCCCGTCTCGGCGGCGGCGGTGTTCCCCACGGAGCCGATGACATCCCCGCAGTTCACTGCGTCCCCGGATTTCACCGGGGGCTTCCCGGCAAGATTGGAATACACGCTCCGCATACCGTCGGGGTGCTTTATCACCACCGTGGTGCCGTACATCTCGTCGTCATACACCTTTTCCACAGTGCCGTCTGCCGACGCAAGGACTCTTGTTCCGGGCCGTGCCTCAATGTCAACCCCGTCGTGGGTGCGCCAGTCCGCCATTGTTTTGTCAAAAATGAGATCGTTCATGGAGTACGCCACCTCCACGCTTCCGGCCAGTGGCCATATATACCGGACAGTGACCGCGGTGTCCTCCGCGTCATCGTCCCCGGAGTCTTCGGGAGGTTTTTCCTCTCCCGCCGCTTCCTTCTTCACTCCCTCCGGCTCCGGCGTCTCTCCGAATTCTCCCGCAGAAGTGTCCTCCGTCTCCTCAGCCTGAGCTTCCGGTTCAGCTTCATTCTCCGGCTCCGGGTCCTTTTCCATGACCTTAATAACATCCCTTACGTCATAGCCCCCCTCATTCACAACACTCATGGTTTCCCTGTCCTCATTTAAACCGATGCTGCGGGACAGCAGGAGCCACGACGCCACGCCTACGATAGCCACACATATAAAAAGGGCTATGTATGAGCCCTTTTCAGCAAAAAAGCTGCGTTTCTTTTTGTTTTTCTCGTCCATATTAAGCCTCCAAAAGTTACAAAATGAAAAAGCCCTTACGCGGATATATTTTCCGCATAAGGGCTGTTTTATTCATCAATTCAGTTTTTTATTTTCAGCCGCTTCTCGTTCACAAACATCCGCGTGAGCTGGGGTACGCCGAACATACTGCGGAAGAGCTGACATTTGCAGAGAAACACATAGTACACATTGAGCATACATCCGAACATTGTCTCAAAATTGCCCTGACCCTTGGCAACGATCACATCGGCGCTGTTGAGAAGCTCTTTGACCTCGCCGTCAAGATCCTTAAAAAACGTCCCCGCAATGTGGGAGCCGTTCCCCACGCACCTGACCAGTCTGTCGAGACCCACATATTCGCAGTCCTCCACCGTGGCGTCGTTGACGATGGGATATCCACGCACCAGAACGGTGACCGTAAGATCGGGGTACTGTTTTTTGATGACTTCGATTAACAGCTTGTCAAGGACTATCTCCCCGGCATTGTCCGTTATATAGACAAGGCGTTCGCCGTTTTCAAGGTCGCGGAGAAAGTGTTCGTATTCCCCTTCATCCACGATATCTCCCTCGGCCTCAGCGATGAGCGCGTCCAAAACGTCCTCGCTGACATTGTCCCCCAGGGCGCCGTAGTCGATGTAGTTCCCAACTCTCGCCAGCTTCAGGGCGGTTTTCAGGGGATCGCCGGACCCGGCTATCCTCCGGCGCAGCTCATCCTCTCTTGCAAGGAGATAGTCGTTTGACCGCTTTTTTATAACGGTATACTTGTCGGATTTCCCGAAATACCTTTCAAATGCCTCGTTGAACCTGGGCGTAAGCACCGGGGCGGGGCTATCGTCCTCCACCTCCGAGATTATGCGGCACATATCCTTAATAAAAAGCCGGGCTTTTTCCGGATCGTTCTGCTCCATTGCACGCCTGAACTGTCTGTCAAACTGGCATTTCATGCAGTCTGGGTTAAGCTTCATCGTATCACCTCACAGTCGATCATTATATCGGATTTTCCCCGTCTTGTAAATATTGCCTGACATATCCTTGAAACCGGCGCCGTAAACTATTTGTAAAACTGCTTATTTACGGAGAACAGTCATGCTGAAGGAAAAGAAAAAACTGATCATATCGCTCATTGTTTTTTTTACTGTCTGTATCCTGGCGATCACCATAGTACAGCTTTCCCCAGGCGCCTCCGCAGCGTACAGGCGGGGCTCCTCGGGAAATATGGTCACCAAAATACAGCAGAAGCTGCAGAACTGGGGATACTACAGCGGCACTGTGGACGGCGTGTTCGGAAGCCGCACCGAAAAGGCGGTGATCACCTTCCAGAAGAAAAACGGCCTCAAGGCGGACGGCGTGGTGGGTTCCCAGACACTTTCGGCTCTGGGGCTCAGTGAATCCTCCTCCGCCTCCTCCGGGTCCAACGACGTGAACCTGCTTGCAAGGCTCATTTCGGCCGAAGCCAGAGGCGAGCCCTATACAGGCCAGGTGGCGGTGGGGGCAGTGGTGCTGAACCGAGTGGAGCATCCGTCATTCCCCAATTCCCTGTCCGGTGTGATCTATCAGTCCGGGGCCTTCACCTGCATGGTGGACGGGCAGTTTGACAAGCCCGTATCCGATTCGGCTTACAAAGCCGCCAGGGACGCCCTCAACGGCTGGGACCCCACCGGAGGCGCAATCTATTATTTCAACCCCTCCACCGCCACCAGCTCATGGATATGGTCAAGGCCCCTCCTTGTGACCATCGGCAAGCATAGGTTTTGTAAGTAATTAAAAGAACCCCGGTCCCCCGGGGTTTTCTTAATGAATTCCGTTCTTTTCCCGCTCAAGCCTCTCCCGCTCTGCCTGTGACAGTCTCAGGTAATTGGGGATGAGCTTATCGGGCTCTGTCAGCGTACCGTGCTCCGCCGCTTTGCAGACGCCCCAGGCGCTCTGGAGTCTTATGTGCTCCGGTGCGATCTTTACGGGTACGCCGGCGTCGTTAAACTTCGTGAAACACAGCTCCGCGCCGTCCCCCACCAGCATGTATATTCTGTCGTCTGCCTTTGCCTCGTCAATAAGCACGTCGGCGCTGACCGCCCTGTCGGGACACAGACGGGTGAGCTCCCCGTCCTTTGCCGTGAACCTGGCGTTGTAGACCTGACCCCGGCGTGCGTCCATCACCGGGCAGATCACCACGTCCTCACGGTCAATAAGATGATTCGCCATGGCCTCCAGGGTGCTGACACCGCAGGCGGACTTCCCCGCGCCCCAGCT
This sequence comes from Oscillospiraceae bacterium, assembly GCA_017438675.1. Lineage (GTDB taxonomy): Bacteria > Bacillota > Clostridia > Oscillospirales > Oscillospiraceae > SIG495. Next base: position 3,350 of record JAFRUW010000170.1, read on the forward strand.
CAGTCCCTTGGCCGCCGCGACGCCGATCCTTATACCGGTGAAGGAACCGGGTCCGATGGCAACGGCAACAGCGTCGATATCGCCCATCTTAAGGTCGAGGTTTTTAAGTAAATCCTCCGCCATTGCAAGAAGCGTCCTCGAATGGGTCAGCCCGCTGGCCTGATAATAATGACTTATAAGCTTTCCGTCCTCGCTGACGGCCACGCTTGCCGCCTTTGCCGATGATTCAAGTCCCAGAATTCTCATGTCCGCGCCTCACTTATCCTCCCCGTCATCGGGGAATACTATCCTTATCCTGCGGGTTGTCTCGTCCGCCTTCTCGATGTATACCCGGACGGTGTCCTTATAAAAGGCGTCCTCCACGTTCTCGCTCCACTCCACGGCACAGACGCCGCCCCGGCGGATATAGTCCTCCCAGCCGATCTCGAACAGCTCATCGGCATCCGCAAGCCGGTACATATCGAAATGGAACAGCGGCACCCTGCCCAGATACTCGTTGACAATGGTGAACGTGGGGCTGGAAACTCTGGCGTCAAGCCCCAGGCCCTCAGCCATTCCCCGGACAAAGGCGGTTTTGCCCGCTCCCAGATCGCCGTACAGGGCGACCACCGTGTCCGGGCTCAGCGCTGCCGCAAGCTCGCTGCCTATTCTTGTTGTTTCCGCTTCACTGCGGGATAGGTATTCCATGACGACCTCCGTTAATAGTGGTAATATCGCCGAAGCAGAAACAGTATAGCACTTTCTTTCTCCGATTTAAAGCCTTTTTATTTACTTGTGAAGAAAATGGTGTTAGAATAGGAGCGGAACGCTGCGGGCAGACGGCCCGTTTATCATAAATCCCAACGGGAGTGTAACAGTGAAATCAATTATCAGAGCCGCTAAAAAGTATATACGCAGGTCTGACATGCTGCTTCTGGGCCTGTGCCTTGCGTGTACCGTGTTCGGCATCGTCCTCATCGCCAGCGCCACGAAGGTATACCACACCCGGCAGTATGTCCTTATCCAGTCCGCCGCCACGGTGATAGGCATCGGGCTTTATTTTGTGTTTTCACTTATCGACCTTGATTCCATCGCCTCAAAATGGAAGCTGCTGTTCGCCTTCAGCGTCCTGTTCATCATGTCCCTTCAGGTTCTGGGCGTGGCGGACAACACCGGCAACAGGGCGTGGATCCGCTTTGCGGGCATCGGCATCCAGCCGGCGGAGGTGGTAAAGATACCCTTTACCATCCTTCTGGCAAAGCTCATGTGCCACCTGAAGGACACCCGCGGGCTTTCCAACATCTGGTCCGTACCCCAGCTTGTGGGCCTTTTCGGACTCTTTGCCGGGCTTATCGTCATTATCTCCGCCGATATGGGCTCCGCCCTTGTCTACGCCTCCATCTTTATCGTGATGCTGTGGGTGGGGGGACTTAAGCTCTACTGGTTCCTTATCGGCGGCGGCGTCATCGCGGCGGCCTTCCCCATAGTGTGGAACAACTTCTTTACCGAGCGCTACCGCATGCGCATCCTGGCCCCCTACGATCCCTCCATCGACCCGGAGGGGCTTGACATAAAGTATCAGGTAAAGCAGTCCCTTGCCGCCATGAGCCACGGCGGCCTCACCGGGAGCGGTCTGTTCCACGGGCCAAGCACCCAGTCCGGCGCCACCTTCGCCCAGCACACCGACTTCATCTTCGCAGTAGTTGCGGAGGAGCTGGGATTTTTGGGCTGTCTTCTTGTGGTGGCGCTCCTTGCGGGCATTATCATCCGCTGCATCTACGTGGGCGTCCAGTCGAAAAGCGAGATGGGGCTTCTTGTCTGCACCGGCCTTGCCGCCATGCTCATCTTCCAGACTCTGGAAAACATCGGCATGTGCATCGGCCTCACCCCCGTCATCGGTCTGACTCTCCCCTTCTTCAGCTACGGCGGTTCCTCCATCATCACGCTGTTCGCCGCAATGGGAATAGTCTCCGGCATACGGTACCGGTCAAAATCAAGAGGATACTATTACTGATTCCGAATCAAATTCAAAACCGCAAAGGAACTTCAATTGAGAGGCAAAGCACATGTTTGAACCCTATGAAAAGAAGACCCGGCTCCTGCCTGGCACAATAAACGCCGCAAACAAACTGGGACCCTACGGGGCGCTGATCCTTTTTCAGGACGCTGCCACTGAGGACTCCTACATGAAAAAGACGGATTACTATCACCTGAAGGAAGAGAGCGGCGCCTTCTGGATCATCACAAAGTCCCGGGTGCACTTCAACCGGGAGCCTGTTCTGTTTGAGGACGTGACCGTCCGTTCCTGGGCCAACAAGCCATCCTCCATCACCGGACTCAGAAATTATGTGATCGAGAATGCGGACGGCAAACCCGCCGTAATCGGCGTTTCCGAGTGGACCATGATAGACATCGAAACGCGGAAGCTGCGGCGCATAAGCTCCACCTCATATCCCCTGGATGCGGAGCATCCCGCCGAAAAGCTCTTCGAAGCCCCCTTCCACCGCCAGGTGAACGATTTTACACCGGAGGAGCTTGTATACACCCTCACTGTCCGTCCCTCCGATACCGACATGTCCTTCCACACAAACAACACCGTCTACTGCCGCTATATGATGGACGCATTTCCCGTTTCCTTTTTCATGGAAAATGCCGTTTCCGATTTTGAGATCCGCTACGGCAAGGAGTCCCACGAGGGGGAAGAGCTGGGCGTCTACCGCAGAGAGGACGGCAAAACCTATCATCTCGGCGTCAGAAACAGCGAAGGCACCTTTATCGTCACAGCATCCCTTACAGTTGCCTGAAAGGATCCCTCCCCATGCTTCACAGGATAAAAAGCTCCAAATACAACAGGCTGATCACCACCCTGTTCCTGATCCTTCTGCAGTTCGTGTGGTTCGGCATCATGTTCATGGAGCTGTATTACAACTACAAGTTTATAAATATTGTGGTGACGGTCCTTGCTGTATTGTTCGTGCTGTACATCATACAGAAGGATGACACGCCGTCAATGAAGATCGGCTGGATCGTCTTAATACTCATACTGCCTGTCATAGGCGTCCCGCTGTACCTGTTTTACGGCGACAGCAAACCCACCCGCAGGATGTACAGACGCATTACCGAGGCGCAGCTTGTCTCGCCCCAGAAGGTAAGGCAGCCGGGTGAGACCATGGAGGCGCTTAAAAAGCTCAACGACAGGGCTTACGGCACATCGAAATACATATACGCCAACAGCGGCTTCCCCGTTTTCCGCAATACGGACGTGAAATTCTACCCCTCGGGAGAGGCCATGTTTGAGGACATGATACCCGCTCTGAGGTCGGCGAAGAAATACATTTTCCTGGAATACTTCATATTCGAAAACGGCAAAATGTGGGACACCATTCTGTCGGTTCTTCTGGAAAAGGCCAACGAGGGCGTTGAGATTAAAATAATCTACGACGATTTCGGCATCATCGCAAAGCATCTTCCGAAGAATTTCGACACTTATCTGGAGTCTCTCCATCCCGCCATAAACTGCCTGAAATTCAACTCCATGAGGCCGCTTGCCATCATGTCCATGAACTGCCGCGATCACCGGAAGCTTATGATTATCGACGGGCTGACAGGCTTCACCGGGGGTGTGAACCTTGCGGATGAGTACATAAACTCAAAAACTGTTTTCGGCCACTGGAAGGACACCGGCATCAGGCTCAGGGGCGACGCGGTGCGAAGCATGACCCTCATGTTCGCGGAGCTCTGGAACGCCTTCCGCCATGACATGATCTTCCACAAGAGCTATCTTTCCCCTGAAACGCCTTACGTTCAGCCCTTTTACGACGGGTTTGTCCAGCCCTTCAGCGACTGCCCTCTGGACAAGGAAACACTGGCGAAAAATCTTATCATAGACATGATCTGCCGGGCAAGAAAGTATGTTTTCATCACCACGCCCTACCTCATAATCGACAGCGACCTGCGCTCCGTCCTTATGATCGCCGCCAAGCGCGGTGTAAACGTGCGTATCATAACCCCCGGAATACCGGATAAAAAGCTGGTTTACCGGGTCACCATGGCAAACTGCAGGGCGCTCTTCAACTCCGGCGTGAAGATTTACACCTACACACCGGGCTTCATTCATTCCAAGGAAGTGATCGTGGACGGCAACTCCGCCATGGTGGGCACCGTCAATCTTGATTACCGCAGTATGTACCAGCATTTTGAATGCGGCGTCTATCTGTGCGACTCCAGGTGCATCGGCGACATGGAAAAGGACTTTATCGACACCTGCAATGTGAGCCATCAGATAACACATTCAGACTTAAAGCGCGGGATCATCGGAAGGACCGTGGATTCCGTCCTCCGGGCATTTGAAACGCTTTTGTAAATGAAAAATTGAAAATGCAGAATGAATGATACATTAAAAATGGCGGCCGTTTGGCCGCCATTTTTAATCATTTGAATTCATTTCTTAATTCTGAGAA
>JAFRUW010000015.1 GCA_017438675.1 Oscillospiraceae bacterium
CGATGCCGAGACGTGCTGCCATCAGCTGCATAATTATAACGGAGATGGTTGAGAACAGCATTGCCCACAGCAGGGTGTAGCCGAAGGTAGCGCCGGAGATGGAGCAGGATGTTACGGTACCGGGACCGATAAACGCCGCTGCGACCATTGCGCCGGGGCCGACTTCTTTGAGTTTCTGCCAGAATGTCTTTTTCTTCATTGTTGCCTCCTTTAAATAATGGGGAAATTTTCAACATGTAACATTATGCCACAAATATGCTGATTTTGCAATACATTTTTTTTAATTTGCAGAAAGACCGGGGCGGGAGAGGCCTGATACCGCTGTTTTTGCATCAGCGCAGCTTTCAAATTTCATTTTTTTAATCAGAATTCTTTGAAAAATCGGCCATAAGTATTAAAATCGGCTCAATCACAGCGGAATGACGAACGTTATCGTCATTCCGCTGAATTTACATTCCGCAAAGGAGCGATTCATAAAAATCAGAATAATACACATGTTTTCGGTGAATTTTTATACAAAAAAAGAACAGTCCCGGCGGAATTGCCGGGACTGTGTGACATGGTATTACAGGTTTTCGTTTTTGAGGGCGTCAATGGGATTGTCGTTTTTTATCTTGCGGGTGGCGTAGAGCATGGTGGCGAAAACCACGGCAAATACGCTGCCCACGGCGATGGCGACGCTGTACCAGGGGATATAGAAGCTGCTGCCGTATGCCTCCGATGTGACACGGTAAATGAGGTATGTCATGAGGATCGCCGCCGGGAGACCCCAGGCAATGCCTTTTAAGCCGTAGATCAGGCACTCGTAATTCATCATCCGGGAAAATCCCCGGTTTCCCATGCCGATGGACTTGAGCATTGCGAACTCACGCCTGCGGAGGGAGATGTTTGTGGAGATGGTGTTGAACACGTTTGCCGCGGCGATGAGGGAGATGAGGATGATGAAGCCGTATGCGAACACATTTACCACCTTGACGATCATCCGCATGGACTCGCCCTGTTCCGCCTCATCGTAGAGGCGGCTTGTGTCCATGCCGTTTTCAGTCAGGATGTTTTTCATTTCCTCAAAGGCACGTCCGTGATCCTCGACCATGAAGAAATAGTCGGTTTCAAAGGTCATCCTGTCAAGGAGAGTTCCCTGAACCACCGTGTCCAGCATGGACCGGGGATAGATGATGGCCATGGTGTCCGGTCTGAGGGCGAAAAGCGTCTCGTCAACGACCCTGTCCACTTTGAATTCCGTGATCTCCGCGGCCTCTTCATAGGGCACCCTGATCACATGGGCGTCGTCAGGCTCTTTGCCGTTGTTTTCCGGATCGGAATAGAACTCTTCCAGATAATCCTGGGGGCAGTATCTGACGTCTCCCTCGGTTGCATAGTAGTCGAGGCAGGCATAGCCTTCCATCTCCTTTATGACACGGCTGTAAACGGTGCAGGGCAGGGCGTTTTCATCCGCGATCTCCGCGGCGACCCACTTTATGTTGCCCTTCTCGTCCGCTTCCTGAAGGGTCACGGAGTTGTAAATGAGCCCCATGGGGTCGTTTTTGTCGAAGTATTTTTCGGCGTTTATGCCGTTTTCCCGGCAGAGCTTTCTGAAGGCTTCGTCGTTTACGAACACCACACTGCCTCCCACCTCCGCAGCATCACCGCTGCCGTCGGGGATATAGCTGCTCCTGTAATCCGGAGAGAGTTCGTCCGCGTCGAAAAATACGGATTCGCCGCCTCTCACCATATAGACCGAATCGGTTACCCCATTCACCTCGGAGAGCATTTTAAAGGTACCTTCCGGATCCTGATCCTCGCCCACGGTGTAATAGGAGATGTCGGTTTTTGTATTTGAGGATGTCACTCCGCCCACGGCGTCGGTGAGATAGGAGCAGAAGGAGGATGCCGAGATGAACAGCACGATGCTTAAGAACAGGCTCACAACTGTGGAGCGGTAACGCTTGCGGTTCCGTTTGAAGTTCTTGGAGGCCATCATCCCCTCAAACCCGAAGAGCTTCTGTGTAAGGCGGGAGGTCTTTATCTCCCGGGGCTTGATCTTCACGTCCTCAGACTGACGGATAGAGTCGATGGCGGAGATCTTTATCGCCTTCTTCGCCGGGATCCACGCGGAAATGAGGGTGGTGATGAGGCAGATCACAACGGCGATAAGGAGCGCCCAGGGATTCAGCACAAGGCGCATCTGAGTATTCCGACCCATTTCAACGATGGTGCTGAAGGCGTCCCTCAGGCAGTAAAGGGTGATGCCGATACCGGCGCAGCCCACGATGAGGCCAAGGGGTATGCCGATGCCGGAAAGCACCAGCGCCTCGTAAAGGACGCTGCCCCGTATCTGTTTTTTCGTGGCGCCTACAGATTTCAGGATGCCGAACTGCTTTGTCCGCTCGCTGACGGAGATGGAGAAGGAGTTGTAGATCAGGGAAACGGAGCCGAAAGCGATGAGGATCACCAGTATCGCCGCGAACCTGTAAACCAGAGTTGAGAGGTTGCCGTTGGAGAAAGCGCCGTAAAGGTAGAGAAGATCCCGGTGGATGGAGACATTGGCGTCAATGCCGGAGTTTTCCAGGAAATTCCTTGCCTTATAGGGGTTTTTAAGCTCCACAAACAGCCCGGAGCTTCCCTTGCCGCCGCCCTTTGTGATGGAGGTGTAGCCGGGGCAGGAGTAGTCCTCGATGCAGTTGTCAAGGCGTTCATAATGGCCCACCACGGTGTATGTGATATCGGCGCTGTCGGCAATCGTCTCTTTGCCGTCGTTATTGCAGGGGTTCGCCGGGGTGAGCTCATAGCCGTCGTACATGCGGCGGCCGACGGTAAGGGTCAGGCTGTCGCCGTTTTTAAAGTGCAGGTTCCCGTTTGAGGACAGATGATCCGGGAGAAGGATTTCATTTTCGTTATCCGGCATCCTGCCGTCAATGAGGTGAACGGAAACCAGATCATTGAAGCTGTCGTCAACGGACTCGATGAGGAGGTAGGGCTTGTATTCGTTGGAGCTGTCTATCTCGGCCCAGCCCACCTCCTGCCAGCGGGAGCTGTTTTTGATCTCCTTAAGCCCGGCGGCTTTTTCGGCCTCCTCCGCCGTCATGCCGTAGTAATAGGCGTGGAACGCGCCGACGCGCTCCGTCTCCGCCCTGACAAGGAACTGAACGCCGCTGTATGCGCCCTCGATGACCGCGGTGAACAGCGCCATGGACAGGATGATGCCCACGATGGTGACAAGAGTTCTGGTGCGGTTCACCGCCAGGGCCCGGCGTGTATATTTACGGAATATGTTCATATCACGCCCTCCGTATTCTTTCGTCGCGGATGATCCGTCCGTCCTCGATGGCGATTATGCGGTCGGCCTGAAGGGCCACGGACTCGTCGTGGGTGATGACCATCAGGGTCTGGCCGTACTTCCTGTTGGAGAGCTTTAAGAGCTCCACGATCTCCTGGCTGTTTTTGGAGTCCAGATTGCCGGTGGGCTCGTCGGCCAGCACAACTGCCGGGGCGTTCATCAGTGCCCTGCCGATGGAAACACGCTGCTGCTGGCCGCCGGAAAGCTGGTTGGGCAGGTTGTTTTTCCTGCCGGTGAGGGACAGGGTCTCAAGAAGCTCGTTAAGCCGCTCCTCGTTCACCTTTCTGCCGTCCATCAGCACTGGCAGCGTCATGTTTTCCACCACGTTCAGCACCGGGATCAGGTTGTAGAACTGGTACACAAGCCCCACGTTGCGGCGGCGGAAGATGGCAAGCTGTTCCTCGTTCTGGGCGTAAACGTCCTGCCCGTCCATGTAGACCTTGCCGCTTGTGGGCCTGTCAACGCCGCCCAGAATGTGGAGCAGGGTGGATTTGCCGGAGCCGGAAGGCCCGATTATGGCGATGAATTCGCCCTTTTCAACGGAAAAGGACACGCCGTCCAATGCCCGGACCTCGTTTTCGCCGGAGCCGTATATTTTTGTCAGATTCTCGATCCTCATGATTTCCATGGTTTTTACCTCCTGTGTCGGATTTTACATTTTCAGTATATCAGCCGAAAGTGACACTTTGGTGACAGCGGGAAATATTTTTTTGAAGTTGTCACAGTCCGCGCTCCGCTTGCAATAGAGGGCGGCGGATAGTATAATTGACAGAGATACATCGCGGAAAGTGAGGCGGAGACAATGGGTAAAAACATCGTCCTTATCGGAATGCCGGGAGTTGGCAAAAGCAGCATCGGCGTGGTGATGGCAAAGGTCATGGGCATGGCGTTCATCGACTCTGACATAGTTATACAGCAGGAGACGGGGAAAACCCTTAAAGAGCTGATCCGTGATCTGGGAACCGACGGCTTTCTCAGGCTGGAGGACAGGATAAACGCCGGAATAGACGCAAAAAACACCGTCATTGCCACGGGAGGCAGCGCGGTGTTCGGGGAAAACGCCATGAGGCGGTTTAAGGAATCGGGGACCGTGGTGTATCTGGCGGCTGAATACGACAGCCTCATCGGGCGCTTTAACGACCTTGACGACCGGGGCGTGGTCCATGCCGAGGGTCAGACATTAAAGGACGTATTCGAGGAGCGCAAAAAGCTCTACGAGCATTACGCCGACGTGACCGTATGGCAGAACAGTCCCGACTTCCGCATAAACGAGGTCATTGACGAGATAATCGAGGGCGTCAGAGCAATAAGTTAAAACGCATAACAAGACCCCGCCTGCTGTCATCGCAGGCGGGGTCTTGGCTGTTATCAGTTATAGTATGTGGGGGTGTCCGCGTAATTGGGGCGGTAAGCGCCCAGGACCTTTTCGGGGTCCCTTATCCTCAGCATGACGGCGCCGCCGTTTGCGTCGTTGCCGGTAGAGGTGTTGCCCTCCACGACAAGAAGGCAGCCGTCTTCATCGTAGCCGATGAAGATGCCGATATGATCCGCGTCATAGCGCCATCCGTCAAAGTCGTACAGCACAAGGTCTCCGACCCTGAATCCGTTGGGACCGGATATCCAAAGGCCGTTTTCCTTGGCGTAATTCATCAGAGTGGTGCAGCTTGCAGTCCTGTAACCGCCGTAGAACAGGGAGTTGGCGTTGTTCTGGTCGAACAGCCACCAGATAAAGGCGCAGCACCAGGGGTACGTACTGCTGCCGTAGACCTCTTCGCCGTAATACGCGGTGTTGTATTTCACGTTGTTGGAGTCCTTCGGCCACTCGGTGATGCCCAGCTGACTGAGGGCAAGGGTCACGGCCTCGTCCGCCGTGCAGGTGTAAACGGCGCTGTCGGATACGGTGATTTCGTCAAGGAGCACCCGGATCATTTCGGGGGTGCTGCCGGACATGCTGAACCGGATCTCTATCGTTTGCCCGGCAAAGCCGGAGATGTCGTACTCTCTCCATTCCCAGCCCGTGTGGTATGGGGAATAAATGCTCTGGGGATTTATGGCAAACCATCTGGATGTGCATGCCCTCTTGGAGAGAAGGGTGGTGGTTTCGGAGGAGGAGATGATATCAACGGAAAAAGCGTCAGACGACCATTCGGGCGGCCAGTCGCAATACATATTGAAATAGAAGGAGAGCCTGTTCGCGTCGGGGGGCAGTGTTATCCGCTGGGAAATGGAGCTGAGATCCTTGCCGGCACCGGCGCTGAGCATTGCCATTCCTTCACCCTGTACGGGGATCACGCCGCCGATGCTGTACGCCATGCGGGTGTCCCCACTCTGGGACCAGCCGAAGAGATCGGAGCCGAGCTCCATGCCGCCGTTTTTAAGATACGCCCCGGCAGGGTTGCCCATGACGAACGTGCCCCGCCTGCTGCACTTATAGGTAAAGGTGTAGGTGTATGTTTCCTCGTCGTAATCAACAGATCCGGATTTGACGAGACCGGAGCTTATAAGCTCCTTAAAAACGCTGTTTGCCAGACTGCACCGCTCGTCCTTTGTGAGATTCACGAAGTTCTCGGAATTCAAAACCCTTTCACAGAGCTTGTCGTCAACCTTCGCGATGTCAATATAGTCCGCGTCGGTGAGGGGAGGCTTGACGGATATTATAACGGTCTGGGATCTCACATAACCGTTGTGGGCGGCGTAGAACAGGTAATCGCCCACCTCCGAAACGTCAACGGTGATGTAGCCGGAATAAATACCGTCGTGCCGTGTTTCGTCGCCGTTTTTGGAGCGGCCGTTGTCGTAAAGCGTGCCCACCAGGACCTTTGTCGTCGCGTTATAAACGGGAACCTCATCCTCGGAGCCGGAAAGCTCCGCAAACATAAGGGCAAGCCCGTCGGAGCCCACGTCCAGAACGGGATCGCCGGCATAGAGGATTATCTCCTGCTGGTATCTGCCGTAGACAATGCGCCTCGCTACGGAAATCAGGTCGGTATTGGATACGGTTCCGTCGCCGTTTATATCCGCCCTTTCTAAGTCAATGCTGTTTGTCAGGCCCACCACAAATCGGGCTATAATGATGAGATCCACGTTTGAAACATCGCCGTCGCCGTTGGCGTCGCCGAATACGACAGGCGAGTTCGCCGCCAGCGCGCTTATTCCGAGAACAAGGATCATCGTCACGATAGTCAGGGCGGTGATCAGTTTTTTCATATTGTTTCCTTCCTCCGGGTATGCTGATATTCCACCTATTATATGACATAATAACACATATTGAAACAATAGTCAAATTACAGTTTTACATTATCCTACGAAGGGCAAATAACAATATCATAATTGAAAAAACGGGAGAATATGGTATAATCGGGGTATCATTCTGAAAGGAAACGAGCTTATGAATGTTCTTTACGCCCTTGAATCCATCCGCACCCCGGTACTGGACAGGATCATGCTGTTTTTCACCGCCCTGGGAGAAGAGACGATGTTCCTCATCATTGCCCTTATCGTGTTCTGGTGCGTGAACAAGCGCCAGGGATACTACATGCTCACCGTTGGGTTTTCGGGAATCGTCATCAGTGAGGCGCTGAAGATACTGTGCCGCATCCCCCGCCCGTGGGTGAAGGATCCGAACTTCACCATCGTGGAGGCTGCCAGGGAAAAAGCGGCAGGATACTCCTTCCCCTCAGGCCACACCGTGAACGCCGTCACAGTTTACGGCACCACCGCCCGCTGGACTGACAGGAAATGGCTGAGATGGGCCTGCATCCTGCTCACAGCCGTCATCGGCTTCTCCCGCATGTATCTCGGCGTCCATACCCCGGCGGACGTTTTCACATCCCTTGCCGTCGGCATCATCCTTGTGCTGGTGCTCTATCCCATGTTCAATAAGGAAAAGGATATCAACATTCTGCCCGTCATCATCTTCATGATCGCAATATCCTTGGTCTACGTTCTGTTCCTTGAGCTGTACCGTTTCCCGGCGGACACGGACCCCCGGAACCTTGCCAACAGCATTCAGAACGGATACAAGATCCTGGGCGCCGCCATTGGTATGCTCATCTCCTGCGTCATCGACGAGCGGTACACGAAATTTGAGACTGCCGCGCCTCTGTGGGTGCAGGCGGTGAAGGCGGCGGGAGGCTTCGCCGTCATTCTGGCGATAAAGGAAGGACTGAAGGGCCCCCTGGCGGCGATCCTTCCCCAAAGCGCCGCCGCGGGCGTGAGATACTTCATCATTGTGCTCTTCGCCGCGGCAGTATGGCCCCTGACCTTCAAACCTCTTACAAGTTTGGCAAATAAATCGAAATAATTGCCATTTCCGCGCCGATTTAGGCACTTTTCCAAATTGACTGCGTTTTGTTTCTGTGATATAGTTTTACCGTAAAAGCAGGACCCTTTGTGACTGACGGATTATGTGGTTTACCACAGGGGAGCAAAGGGATATATTCAGTCGACCGTCTGGGCAGCTTATCCGCACATTGGATCAGCTGCCCTTTTTGTAAATGAATAATAAAGAATGCAGAATGAATAATTCCATGATTTTGCATTTTCATTTTTAGTTTTGAATTTTGGGAGGTAAAACATGAAGTATTGGGAAAAGGACTCACTTGAAAGACTGCTCAGCGAAAACACATATCCCGGCCGGGGCATTGTCATCGGATGCACACCCTCCGGTGAGAAGTCCGCGGTTGCCTATTTCATCATGGGCAGAAGCGAAAACAGCCGCAACAGGATCTTCGCCGAAACAGAGGACGGCATCCGCACCGAGGCTTACGACCCCTCAAAGATGGTGGATCCCAGCCTCATCATCTATCACCCCGTAAGAAAGCTTGACAACAGGCTCATCGTCACAAACGGCAACCAGACCGACACCATCCGTGACGGTGTGGCAGCAGGCGGCACCTTTGAAGGCGCTCTCGACACCCGCTGCTTTGAGCCCGACGCCCCAAATTACACCCCCCGTATCAGCGGCATGATCACCTTTGACAACGGTTCCTTCACCTACAAGCTCAGCATTCTGAAGAGTGCCGATCCCGAAGGCTCCGCATGCAGCCGCTACACCTTCTCCTACGCTCCGGAAAAGGGTGCGGGTCACTTCATCCACACCTACAAGTGCGACGGCAATCCCATCCCCTCCTTTGAGGGCGAGCCGGAAAAGGTTTCCGTCCCCGAGGATATCGACGAGTTCGCCGCCCTCTGCTGGGACAACCTGAACATGGACAACAAGGTCTCTCTCTACATCAATTACACCGACGCCGCGACCGGCAAAGAGGAGATCAGGATCATAAACAAGCACGAATAATATAAGAAGGAGACTGACATGAAAGAATTCGAACTGAAATACGGTTGCAACCCCAACCAGAAGCCCGCCAGGATCTATCTTGAAAACGGCGAAGAGCTACCCATCGAGATTTTAAACGGCAGACCCGGCTACATCAACTTCCTTGACGCTTTCAACAGCTGGCAGCTGGTGAAGGAGCTGAAGGAAGCCACCGGCATGGTCTGCGCCACATCCTTCAAGCACGTAAGCCCCACCTCCGCCGCACTGGGAAAGCCCCTTTCTCCCGCTCTCAAGCAGGCATGCTTCGTGGACGACATCGAGGGTCTTGACGATTCTCCCATTGCCTGCGCCTACGCAAGAGCAAGAGGCACCGACAGAATGTCCTCCTTCGGCGACTGGATCGCCCTCAGCGATCCCTGCGACGTTGTGACCGCCACCATCATCAAGCGCGAGGTTTCCGACGGCATCATCGCCCCCGGCTACGAGCCCGAGGCTCTTGAGATCCTTAAGACAAAGAAGAAGGGCAACTACAACATCGTTAAGATCGACCCGAATTACGTTCCCGATCCCATCGAGAAGAAGCAGGTCTACGGCATCACCTTTGAGCAGGGCAGAAACGAGTTCAAGATCAACCGCGAGCTTCTTGCCAACGTGGTCACCGTCAACAAGGAAATCCCCGAAAGCGCCCTTAACGACCTTATCGTGTCCCTCATCACACTGAAGTACACC
>JAFRUW010000171.1 GCA_017438675.1 Oscillospiraceae bacterium
TATTCCTCATAACCGTGCTGATAACACGTTTCGTTTCCCTGGGATCGATCCTGGCGGCCTTCAGTTTTCCGGTAATGCTCCCCATAATCGGTCATCCCACATGGTATCAGGAGGTGCTGGCGGTGTTTGTTTTCGCCGTGGTGCTGTTCCTCCACAGGGAAAATATCAAACGGCTGCTTAATGGCACCGAGTCCAGGTTCGTTATCAAAAAGTAGGTCTGGACAGGGAAGGCGTTTTCAATACGGAAAACGACGTTTATATGCGGAGAATGATACGATTATTTGATTGATGCAGACAGCTGCACGAAAATATTGATACTTTTTTTGAAAAAACTCTTTACTTTAACTCTTTAATCCTGTAAAATTGCATATAGATAAAGTACAGCGGAGGAATCCATTATGAAAAAGAACATGAGAAAGCCCAGAAACATGGATATGTACAGGGCGATACTTACGCTTAAGACTTTGGACGAATGTATCAATTTTTTCGATGATCTGTGTTCCGCCACGGAGCTTAAAGCCATGGAGCAGCGTTTTCAGGTGGCTGTGATGCTGAGCAAGGGCATGATTTATAACGACATCCTTGAGCAGACCGGCGCCTCCAGCGCAACCATCAGCCGCGTGAACAGAAGCCTTCAGTTCGGCGCCGACGGTTACGACGTGGTTTTTGACAGATTGGAAAAGCTGAAGAAGGAAGACAGTGAGGAACAGTGAGCGCATACGATTCTCTTGCCCGGTATTATGACGAGCTGACCCGGGATGTGGACTATGAGGCCTTTGCCGATTATTATGAGCGGGTTTTCAAAAAGCTCGGCCTTACTGTCGGTACGATCCTCGATCTTGCCTGCGGGACAGGCTCCCTTACGTCGGTATTGGCAAAAAGAGGATATGAAATGATCGCCGTAGACGGATCGGCAGATATGCTGTCGGAGGCTATGGCGAAATTTTCATGCCTTGAGGGCATTGTTCAGCCTTTGGTCCTGAACCAGCGGATGGATGAGCTTGACCTTTACGGTACGGTGGACGCTGAGATATGTATGCTGGACGGGATGAATTACCTGCCGGAGGAGGCTCTTAGAGAAACGCTCCGCCGGCTGTGGCTGTTCCTGGAGCCCGGGGGTGTGCTGATATTCGATATAAACACGCCGTACAAGCTTTATAATCTGGACGGAGAGATTTTTATCGATGAGACCGAGGATGTATACTGCGTCTGGCGCACCGAGGTAGACCGTGAAGAAAGGGTTTGCTATTACGGTATGGATATTTTTTCCGCCGCCGGTGACAACTGGGAGCGGAGCTTTGAGGAGCATGTGGAATACATCTATGAGCCGGAAGACCTTGTGGAAAAGCTGATCAAAGCTGGCTTTACCGATATACAATACTACGGTGAACTTGGTTTTGATCCTCCGAAAGCGGATGAATACAGGATTTTTTTCACGGCAAGAAAGCCGGAAATCTGATAGGAGCATTATATGGACGAATTAGTCAGAGCAATAGCGGGGGACGGTTTTATCAAAATAGCCGCTGTAAATACGAAAGACCTCACCGAAAGGGCGCGGAACATCCACAAAACACTTCCCGTTGTCACTGCCGCCCTGGGCAGGACCATGGCAGCGGCCAGCATACTGGGGAACACGCTTAAAGGCGAGGACGATTCCGTAACCGTCAGGATAAACGGCGGAGGCCACATCGGGAGCATAATTGTGGTTTCCGACAGCAACGGCAATGTCCGGGGGTATGCCCAGAATCCCCAGGTGGATATTCCCCTGAAACCCAACGGAAAGCTTGACGTGGGCGGCGCCGTGGGACGGGACGGTATGCTCACGGTAATCAAAGACCTGAACCTTCGTGAGCCCTATGTGGGCAGCACACAGCTTGTCTCCGGTGAGATAGCAGAGGACTTTACCTATTACTATGTTGAAAGCGAGCAGATTCCCGCTGCCTGCGCTCTCGGCGTTCTGGTGGACAGAGATCAGTCGGTGCTGGCCGCAGGAGGATATGTGATACAGCTTTTGCCGGGCGCACCGGACGACCTTCTTGACCGGCTGGAGAGAAACATCGGCGAGGCGGGGCCCATAACAGGTATGCTTACGGAGCTTGATACCGAGGGCATGATAAACAGGGTGCTGGAGGGCTTTGAACCGAAAATCCTTGAACGCACACCAATAGAATACAGATGCTACTGCAGCGAGGAGAGAGTCAGCGGCGTTATCGCGGGAATCGGCGAGGACGAGCTTGAGGATATAATAAAGGAA
>JAFRUW010000172.1 GCA_017438675.1 Oscillospiraceae bacterium
GATTTCAAGAAAAGTTTGCGGTGGGTTTTAACTGCGTTCCGGAAGCCGGTCATCATAATCAGCGATGGTTTTAACTGCGTTCCGGAAGCCGGTCATCATAATCAGCGATGGTTTTAACTGCGTTCCGGAAGCCGGTCATCATAATCATCGGCGGGTTTTAACTGTATTACGAAAGCCGTCATCATAATCATCGGTGGGTTTTAACTGCGTTCCGAAAGCCGTCATCATAAACATTAGTCACCTTCGTAGATATAAAGCAGCGGAAAGGAGATCATCTCCGGAACAGTGGAAAAAAAACGAGTTTTAGAACTATGGGTACGTATGATTCTGTTTGAATCAATAAGCATATCTGAGTATACCGGATGAGCCGATTGGAAGAACCTGTTGCATTTGGCAATGTTCCAAAGTATCATAAATACAAAAAAGGAGCTGGCCCAGACGGTCAGCCCTGAATGAAACAAGGAGGCATCGATGAACGAAGGATATGAACTTCTTGTAGAAAAAGACGTCATGTGGGCTGAAATGCTTGAACAGGTGCTGAAGGACAACGGAATCAGCTGCGCATCCATCCCGGTTTACGGAGCCGGTCTGACATTGCGGGCCGGGGTTAAAGAACGTATGAAGATCTATGTTCCTTCGGAGTGCGTTCCTCAGGCAAAAGAGTTGCTGGTAGAACTATTCCCCGAGAATGAAAGCGTCTAAAAGGTGTTTAAGACCGTTATTGCCCATAGTCCTGATGCCGACTCAATGGATCGTGTCGCAATAGACCGGTTTTGATCATAATGACACAATTTTTCCTGTATACAGCAAAAGTGTGTTCGGATAATTGCCCTAATCAATCAATAATTCATATCCAAATGATCGTAGTATCTTGAAAGCATATTGTTCAAAGCGTCAGCCGAAGTATTTGACTAATAAGCCGACCCGGGTCTGTATCAAAACGGATCAAATGTGTGTTTTTTTATATGAATATGGCGCAATATGTCAACAATAGCTCTTTTCAACAAGTAAAAATGAGATCTTCGTCTTTCAGCAAGACAAAAGCGGCTGGAAAATCCTGTTGCATTTTATTCCCGCACGGAGTATTATAAACATAACAAAGGAGCTGCCGTAGACGGTCAGCCCTTAGTAAAACGATGAATAACCGCTCACCTTGGACGTTTTTGGGCGGTTATTTTTTCGTATTAACTATAATTGCGCAGATCTGATCAAAACCCCAGTTTGCCGCAGAACTCCCGGATCTTCGCTTCGTTTCCTTCATCCGGACGGTCCTTGGGATCGTTCAGGACCAGCTCCGCCTCAAACTCGTCTGTTCCGATGGCGTAAAGAAGCTTCTTTAACGCCTTCTCAGCGCCGGATCCTCCCTGGCAGGCGAAAGCGGCCAGCCGCTTGCCCTTTAGGTCGTTCTCCTTTACGAAGGTGCGAAGGGGAGGAGCCACATTTCCCGCCCAAACCGGGAATCCGATGATAATCAGATCGTACTCCGAAGCGTTGAAATCATAGGGCTTGAGAGCGGGCTTTTCCTCCATCACGGCGCTTTTCCCGCCCCACAGGAACTTTTTCGCTCCGCTGTCCGGATAAGCTTTCTTAGGCTCGATGCGGAGCAGCCCGGCGCCGGTAAGAGCTGCGATCTTCTGCGCCGCGAAGTCGACGTTTCCGCCCATCGAATAATAAACGATAATTGTCTTCATAAGCAGTTCCTTTATTTTAACGCGATGTCGACCAGAGAGTCGATGTGGGCCTGGGTGGTGTCGAAGACGGGCAGGGACAGGTCTTTCTGCTTGATCAGCATCTCGATCTCGGTGCATCCGAGGATGACTCCCCCGATGCCGAAGTCCTTCTCCATCTCCGCGATCACGGACAGGAAATAGTCTCTCGAGCTGTCCTTGACCTCGCCCTTGCAGAGCTCGTCGAAGATGACCCTGTCGATCTCGGCGATCTGCTCGGCGCGGGCAGGTACCGCGACCTCGAGCCCGTTGGCCCTCAGCCTGTCGGAGAGGAAGTTCTGCTCCATGGTATATCTGGTCCCGAGCAGCGCGACCTTGCTTACCCCCGCCGCCTTGCACTTGGCCGCGACGCAGTCGGCGATGTGGATCAGAGGCACGCCGATATTGCTCTGCACCCTGTCTGCAAGCTTGTGCATGGTGTTGGTCGCGATGGCGACGCAGTCGGCTCCGGCGTCCTCAAGAACTTTGGCGATCCTCGAGAGCTCGGTCCCGATCTCGTCCCAGCGGCCGTTCAGCATGTGCTCGCGGATCACTCCGAAATTGACGTTGTATATGATGAGTTCGGCGCAGGTGAGCCCGCCGGCCCGCGCGTTGACCTGGTCGTTGATGCGCTGATAGTAGTGGATGCTGGATTCGTAGCTCATGCCGCCGATGATTCCGATGGTTTTCATTTTAAGACCTCCGTGGTTAGATATACACGTAATTATATCCCCGGCAGGGTGAGGGGACAAGGGGCAATAAAAAAACGGGACGCAATGTCCCGATCCTTGATTGGTGCCGGCGGCGGGGGTCGAACCCGCACGGTATCGCTACCGCCGGATTTTGAGTCCGGTACGTCTGCCTGTTCCATCACGCCGGCAGGTATATAATAGTTTGCAAGCCCTATTATATTAGCATTTCGGCGGGGTCAAATCAAGGATTATTGCCCGGGCCGCGGGCCAATTTTCTATTGATTTTACCAGTTATTACGATATAATTATGCTATCAGATTTAGGAGGTCGCTTTGTAATGAATTCACAATATTCTTCGTTTATACTTCTCGCCGCCATGCTCGCCATGATGTACTTCATGATCATCAGGCCCCAGAAAAAGAAGGAAAAAGAGACCCAGCAGATGAGGGACAGCATCGCGGTAGGCGATGAGATCGTCACCATCGGCGGTTTCTACGGAAAAGTCGTGAAGGTCAAGAACGATAAGCTGACCATTCAGTGCGGCGCTGACAAGACCCGACTCGAGATAGCCAAGTGGGCCGTCTCGACCATAATCACCAAGGCCGGGACAGACATCAAGGCCGAAGTCCCCGAGGATGAAGAGCTGGCTTCAAAGCCGACTCCCAAGACCATCAAGAGGCTCGACAAGGCTGAGGACAAGGCTGAAAAGACCGAGTAAAGCACTTAGATACCTGGGCATGTGCAGCCTGCACATGCCTTATTTTTTGTAAAAGGGATATCACTCAATGAAGAAAGTTTTAGCGATATTGGTAGTTGTCATAACGGTATTCGGATGGATCGTGAGCTTCACTGGACTGGGGACATTCGCGGGTCTGGGAGAGCGCATGAAGCTGGGCCTGGACATGATAGGCGGAGTCTCAGTCGTCCTTGAGGCCGATACCGACGCCACGGGCTCAGAGCTTAAGGGCATCATGGACCAGACCAAGGCCGTCATGGAGAACCGCGTCAACGAGATGGGACTGTCCGAACCGGTCATCACCATCGAGAACGAGAACCGTATCAGGATAGAGCTGCCGGGAGCCCAGAACGCCACCGAAGCCATAGAATCCATAGGCAAGACCGCCATGCTGACCTTCAGGACAGCCGACGGCAATGTCATACTGGACGGGTCACACATCAAGGACGCCCAGGCCGCGGTGTATCAGGGCTACGACACCAACCTGCTCAACTCCTACATCATCTCGCTGGAGTTTGACGCCGAAGGCGCGAGCCTCTTCGAGCAGGCGACCAAAGACATAGTTGCGGGCAAGATCAAGAGCAGCGGGGAGTTCCTGAGCAACCAGATCCCCATTTACCTGGACGACGACTGTATCTCCGAACCCAGGGTGGAAAGCGTCATAAGCTCCACCAAGGCCCAGATCACCGGCCGCTTCACCAGGACCGAGGCCATGACCCTGGCCGCCCTCATCAGGGGCGGCTCGCTTCCCGTCACC
>JAFRUW010000173.1 GCA_017438675.1 Oscillospiraceae bacterium
ACGCGCCGTATACCGAACGGTACGTACGGTGCGGTGAGAGGACGGGGGCTAATCACCCCCTCCTACTCGATCCTTCACTGCCGTGTTTCCCCTTGCGTCCCTTGCGCTTTTATGGTAAGCTATAAGCGCTGGAGGTGAGCGCATGGGAACCTATCTGAATCCGGGAAACAGCGGCTTTGCCCGAGCCCTGAAATCAAAATATGTCGATAAGACCGGCCTGATCGACGTGGTCAACGGTACCATCGATACGGCGATCAATCTGAGCTGCATCAGTCGTCCGCGTCGCTTTGGAAAGTCCTATGCGGCTCAGATGCTCTGTGCATATTACGACAGAACCGTCAATTCCCATGCGCTTTTCAAGGACCTGAAGATATCAAAAACAGACAGCTATGAACAGCATATCAATAAATACGATGTGATCTACATCGATATGACAAATATCATGGGGAAGGCAGAGCCGGGAGAGTTCGTTCGCTTCCTCGTGAATGCCGTTACCGAGGAGCTTTTGCTCGCGTATCCGGATATCCGTCCGGGCAACGCCTTTGACGAGACGCTCATAGGCGCCGTTGGTAAAACCGGCAGAAGGTTCATCATGATCATCGATGAATGGGACGCGCCGATTCGTGAATTTGGCGAAACGGCAGTGGAAGCCTATCTGTTGTTTCTGAGGATGCTGTTCAAGAGCAGCGCGACGACCGCAAAGCTGTTTGCCGCTGTCTATATGACGGGTATACTGCCCATTAAAAAGATGCTGACGCAATCAGCGCTCTCCGATTTTGAAGAGTATACGATGCTGGATGCCGAGATGTTTGAAGAGTACGTGGGCTTCACAGAGGCAGAGGTCAAGGCGCTGTGCGGGGAATACGGGGTTGCGTTCTCTGAGATGAAGCGCTGGTATGACGGGTATGAGATGCCAGTCGTCGGGCCTGTCTATAATCCGAATTCAGTTATGAGAGCCTCCCGCAAGGGGCGGTTCGGATCTTACTGGTCCCAGTCCTCCGCGGCGGACAATCTCCTGAAATATATCAAATGGGACGTGGACGGCCTTCGCCAGGCGGTCATCGAGCTCATGGGCGGCGTGGAGATCGAGATCGATACAATGGGCTACAACAACGATCTGTCGTATGAGACGAGGGACGCCGCGCTGACGATGTTCGTTCACCTGGGCTACCTCGCCTATAACCAGGACAAGCGGACGGTTCGCATTCCCAATGAAGAAATTCGGCTGGAATTTGAGCGGACCTTAAGGGAGACGAAAAATGAGGCAACCATGAAGCGGGTCCAGGAGAGCGACCAGCTGATCATGGATACGATTCACGGGGATGAGGCGAAGGTCGCGGCCCAGATCGGGAAGGTTCACCGGGAAACCACCAATCCTCTGAATGCAAACCGTGAGGATTCCCTTCGGGCGGTGATTCAGGTGGCGTACTTTGCCTATAAGGATCATTATTTGAAGCTGGAGGAGCTGGCCTCCGGGGAAGGATATGCGGACATCGTTTATTTACCGAAGCAGGGTGAGGGTGTGCCCGCATTGCTGGTGGAGCTCAAATGGAACAAGAATGCCGATACAGCGATCCGACAGATTAAGGAGAAGGGCTATGCCGAGGGCGTGAAGGACTTCGGGGGAGAGCTGCTTCTGGTCGGGATCAGCTACGACAGGGACAGCAGGGAATATGTGTGCAGGATTGAAAAGTGGGAAGGCAACAGGCGTTGAGAGGGTGACCATCATGGAATATACGGTTCGATTCACAGACGAAAACCGCGAGGTTCGCGTCCCGGCGGGGACGACGCTGCTTCAGGCGCGGATCGCGGCGGGGCTGGAGGCGGACGCGCCCTGCGGGGGGCGGGGAACCTGCGGAAAGTGTCGCTGCGAAGTTCGGAGCGCGGGGGAGGCCGAATGGCATGAGGTGCTGATGTGCCAGACCCCGGTGAACGGCGAGATGGAAGTCCGGGCAGCGGGCAAGGGCGGCGATCTGCGGGTGCTGACCGATGCCGAGGCCATTTCGGGCAGCTGGAATCCCATCGTCAAGGTCGTGCGGCTGACCGTGCCGCCCTGCCCCAGGGGCGAGAGCTCCGC
>JAFRUW010000174.1 GCA_017438675.1 Oscillospiraceae bacterium
GCCCGCCGGGGAAGGTGTTCACCGTCAGCATGCAGCTGTTGGAGCAGCCCTTGCAGCGGACGGTAGAGGTTTTGTAGGTGAGGGCGGCGATCTCGTCAAAGGACAGAATGGTGCTCTCACCCTCGGAATAGTGCTCCTTGGCAATGAGGGCCGCGCCGAAAGCGCCCATGAGGCCCGCGATGTCGGGGCAGATAACTTCCGCGCCGGAGATCTTTTCAAAGGCGCGGAGCACCGCCTGATTGTGGAAGGTGCCGCCCTGAACAATGATGTGACTGCCGAGAGAGGCGGCGTCGGTGAGTTTGATCACCTTGAACAGGGCGTTCTTTATTACACTGTATGCAAGCCCGGCCGAAATGTCCTGAACGGAAGCGCCCTCTTTCTGGGCCTGCTTCACGTTTGAGTTCATGAAAACGGTGCAGCGGGTGCCCAGATCAATGGGGTTTTCGGCGAAAACGGCTTCTTTGGCGAATTCCGGTGCTGTATAGCCCAGTGATTCGGCAAAGTTTTCGATAAACGATCCGCAGCCCGAGGAGCATGCCTCGTTCAGCATGATATTGTCAACGGAATTGTTCTTTATCTTTATGCACTTCATATCCTGACCGCCGATGTCAAGGACGCAGTCCACCAGTGGATCGAAAAAGGCGGCGGCATAGTAGTGGGCGATAGTCTCCACCTCGCCTTCGTCAAGGAGGAAGGCGGATTTAAGGAGCGCCTCGCCGTAGCCTGTGGAACAGCTCCGGCAGATCCTCGCGCCTTCGGGCATGAGGTCGCGGAGCTTTGCCATGGCGTGGACAGCCGTCTGGACAGGGGAGCCGTTGTTGTTTGAATAGTATGACCACAGGAGCTGTCCCTTATCGCCGATAAGCGCCAGCTTCGTGGTGGTGGAGCCCGCATCGATGCCCAGATAGCAGTTTCCGGTGTAGTTCTTAAGCTCTTCGCGTACGGCTTTGTGGACGGAGTGGCGGGCGATGAACCCGTCGTATTCCTTCTGATCCTTAAAGAGGGGATCGAGACGCTTCAGCTCAAAGCTCATGGTGATGCCCGATCTCAGGCGGCGGATAAGTGAGCCGATGTTCACTGCCCCGGCCTTATCCGCGTTCATTGCCGCACCGATGGCGGCGAAGAGATGGGAATTCTCCGGATCGACAACCTGATCGCCGGTGAGATGAAGAGTCCTGATAAAAGCTGCCTTCAGCTCTGTAAGAAAGTGGAGGGGACCTCCGAGAAACGCCACGTTCCCGCGAATGGGCTTTCCGCAGGCCAGTCCGCTGATAGTCTGGTTTACCACCGCCTGAAAGATGGAGGCGGCAAGGTCGCTGATTGTGGCGCCCTCGTTTATAAGGGGCTGGATGTCTGATTTTGCGAAAACGCCGCAGCGGGCGGCAATGGAGTATATCTGCCTGTAGCTCTTCGCGTGCTCGTTGAGACCGGCGGCGTCAGTCTGTAAAAGTGCCGCCATCTGGTCAATGAAGGAACCGGTACCCCCGGCGCAGACGCCGTTCATGCGCTGCTCCAGACCGCCGGTGAAGTATATGATTTTCGCGTCCTCTCCGCCGAGCTCCACGGCTACGTCGGTCCGGGGAGCGGCGTCCTCAAGAGCCGTGGCAACTGCCACAACCTCCTGAACAAAGCCTATGTTCAGATGCTTTGCCAGATTGATGCTTCCGCTGCCGGTGACCATGGGGCGGATCTCGGCCTCACCGATAACGTCCCTGGCGTCCTCAAGGAGCTGGGCCAGCGTGTCCTGTATGTGGGCAAAGTGACGCTGGTATTTACCGAATACCAGTTCACCTTTTTCGTTCAGAATTGCGGCCTTGACGGTGGTGGAGCCGATGTCAATGCCGGCGAGATATGGAATAGTCATAGTTGTCCTCTGATCGTGTTACCTCCAGATCGCAAGGGAGGTTTCGCTTGTTTTGCGCCTGAGCATCAGGTCTATCATTGCGGAGCCCGGGTCTGCGCCGTTGTAAACAACTTCGTAGGCTGCCCGGGTGATGGGCATTTCAACATTTACCTTTTCCGCCAGCTTAAGGGCGGAAGCGATGGCGTAGTATCCTTCGACTACGGCGCCCACCTGCTTCATGGCCTCGTCGGTCTTGACGCCCTTGCCGATGAGAATGCCCGCCCTGCGGTTGCGGGAGTGCATGGATGTACATGTTACGATAAGATCGCCCATGCCCGCAAGACCCATAAAGGTCTCCCTTGCCGCGCCCAGGGCGATGCCGAGACGGGCTGTTTCCTCAAGACCTCTTGTCATAAGGAGGGCCTTTGTATTGTCGCCGAAGCCCATGCCGTCGGA
>JAFRUW010000175.1 GCA_017438675.1 Oscillospiraceae bacterium
AATCGGGACTTCCGAATCCGGAAGTCCCGATTAACTTTTAATAGAGCTTCGCAGAATTTCGCCGCAAGGCGAAACAAAGTTAAAATACAGCCTTTTATGTAGGGGCAGCCCTTGCGGCTGTCCCTTATGTCCGGCAGTTTTCGCAAAAAGGGACGACCGCAAGGGTCGCCCCTACGGGTGGTTTGGCAGCTTTTCACCGCCCGCGGGATACCGCACCAAAACAACAGAGCAGGAGCGTTCAGCGGAGGTTAGACGCACAATCTATTAAGGTTCAGGGATACCGCACCAGCGTATACGCACAATAAAGTTAATGATCGGACGAACGTTTTGTTTCCACCGGGGGGTTTCCAAAGGGGGAACGCCTTTGGTTTGCTTTGCATACTTTCTCAAACGAGAAAGTATGTGCCCCGCGGCATGAGCGGTCGAACAAATGAAAAAAAAAGAATGCAATATCTAAAATGGGCATAAAAAGGCTCCCTTGTGTAAAGGGAGCCTTTGGATAAACCGATCCAACCACGGCAAAAACGCAAAAAGGGCAGGCCAAAGGCCCGCCCTTACTGATTTTTACGCGAAAAAGTCGTGATTGCCGATACGTGTCACAAAGGATCTGTTGTTGCTTGCCCAGGAGGACATGCCCGCACGGTTGAAGTACAGGGCGCCGCCCACCACGTTCACGCCGTTAAGTGCATCCTTTGCGGCGCTGATGGCAGCCGACGAGGGATCCTTGTAAACGGAGCCGGACTCCGCCGGGGTAAACTGGGAGGTCTGGAAAATGACTCCCTTGATGGTGTTGGGGAAGGAACCGCTTGCCACGCGGTTAAGAACCACGTTGCCCACGGCCACCATGCCTTCGTAGCTCTCGCCGCCGGCCTCGGCGTAAATGATATGGCTCAGCCAGTAAACGTCGTCATCGTCGTAGGAGCCGCCGGAATATCCGCCGCCGGAGACAGCGCCGGACTTTTTCTCAGCAGCCTCGGCTCTGGGATGGACGGTGGAGTCAATCGCCGCACCGTCTTCATCCATCTCAAGGCCCACGTCAAAGGCCTTGCACAGCGCCTCCACGGGCACCATGGCCTCGCCGTCCGCGATCTGGAGACCGTTTTCGATCTTATAAGTCTTGCCGTTGGCCTCGATAATGTTTTCGTCCGCGGAAACCGTCAGGAAGAAGTCATCCGCCATGAGGGACGCGGACTGAAGTGCGCTGTTCCATGTGTAGAACCAGCTTCCCAATGCTTCGGACACAGCCTTCAGGGGAACATACAGCTCGTCCTCGAGATAAAATGCCAGCCTGTCCGGGTCGGCGTCCTCGCCGTCCACCGTAACGGGAATATACTCTGTCTCCTCGTCCTCGGAAATCTCCTCGGTTTCCTCCGGCGCTTCCGTATTGTCCGCCGGTTCGTCCGATTCGTCTGTTTCCGCCGTTTCCGTTTCCGCAGCTTCTGCCGTCCCGTCACCCGGCGCCGCCGCCGCCGTAACGCAGAACGAACCGGCAAGCATAACGCACGCAAGGATCAGGGAAATAGTTCTTTTCATTATTATCTCCATTCTGCCGTTTGCGGAATAAACCCTTCAAAATCTCCCGCAAACGGCAAAGGGAGATTGCGGCATGTGCCGCTGTTTCCGTCAGACGGACAGCGGCACATTATATATTCAGATGTATCAGTGTGATTGTTTTACGCCAATACTTCCTTCATAGCAGCCTTAACAATGCTTAAGCCCTTTTTCAGCGTCTCGTCGTCGATGGTCAGGGCAGGCATGATCTTAACGGCGGATGAACCGCGGCCGGCCCGCTCAAGAACAAGGCCATTTTCAAAGCAGCAGTGTGTTATCATCTTGGACAGATTGCCGTCGTGAACGTCGATTGCCCAGACAAGGCCGATGCCGCGGATCTCAATCGTATCGTCCAGGGGCTTTATCTCATTGTCCAGGAATTCCTTAACGATTAAGGACTTGCGCTTTACCTCGTCCTCAATGTGGTTTTCCAGCATGAATTCGATGCCCGCTTTGCCGCCGATGAAGGCAAGCTGGTTGCCGCGGAAGGTGCCGTTGTGCTCGCCGGGATTCCAGATGTCCAGCTCGGGCTTAATGAGGTCGATAGCCAAGGGCAGGCCGAAGCCGCCGATGGACTTGCTCATGGCCACGATATCGGGTACGATACCGGCCCGCTCAAAGGAGAAGAACCAGCCGGAGCGTCCGCAGCCGATCTGAATGTCGTCCACGATGAGCAGGATATCGTAATCGTCGCAGAATTTCCGCAGATCCTTGAGCCACTGGGTGTCCATGACCCAGATGCCGCCCTCGATCTGGGTGGTCTCGATGATGACCGCCGCGGGGACGGAAGCGCCGGAGTGGTCGTCGTCCAGAAGGCGGCGCATGTATGCGATGGTGTCAAGCTCCGGGAACATGTAGGGAGCGGGGATGTGCTTCACGTAATCCAGGGGCACGCCGCCGCCGACCCTGTCGTCACGCTGACTGGTGAGGGCAAGGGCGCCAAGGGTCATGCCGTGGAAGCAGCCCATAAGGCACCATATATCGGTGCGCTTTTTCACCTTGCGGGCCAGCTTCAGCGCCGCCTCAACGGCGTTTGTGCCCGTCGGGCCGGTGAACTGGACCTTGTAGTCCAGTCCTCTGGGCTTAAGCAGCTTGTTTTCCAGGGTGGAAATGAACTCAGCCTTCGCCACGGTCTGCATGTCAAGGCCGTGGATGATCCCGTCGTTTGCCAGGTAGTCGATGATCCTTGCCTTTATGAAGTCGTTGTTGTGACCGTAGTTCAGAGCGCCCGCGCCGTTGAAGAAGTCGATATACTCTCTGCCCTCGGAATCATACATGAAAGACCCCTTGGCCTTTGTAAACGTGGCGGGCATATTGCGGCTGTATGACCTGACCTCGGATTCATAGGTCTCAAAAATGGAATCGTAATTATTCATAAAACTGTCTCCTGTTCTGTTATTACGCATTTACTTAGGAGTAATATTCTATATTTGGACGTTCAAATTCTCCCAAACGTTCCCTGTATGCCTCCATGGCCACATCATTGAACGCGGGTTTGCTGTCGGTTCCCAGAAGCTTCAGGATATACCCGGCAAACTCCGGGTTCAGGATAAGCAGGGGGCCGATGAGGTACGTGGCGAAGAAGTTGTTTCTCTTAAATCCCTCGAACTCCGCGCCGGGGCAAAGTCCGTCGCCCCTTATGACCTTGAAAAGTCCCTCGCCGTTTTTGCCGAAGGAGTGGGCGAACTGGGTCTTGAAGCCGGTGATCTTCATGTCTTCAAAGGAACCCAGGAACAGCCCGTTGTACCTCTTCATCATCTTCCGCTTTGCCACGGTGTCAAACAGGCCGAGGCATTCGATGCGGGTGCCGTCCTCGTTTTCTATGGCTTTGCCGAAGATTTCCAGAGCGTTGCCGGTGATAAGAAACACCGTACCCTTGTCTATAAGCTCATTTATGCGGTCTTTACAGGGCTTCAGACGATCAATAGCCAGCTCCTGGGCGTATTCCGGCATGGGGCCCATGTATATGAGGTCCACGTCCCCGGTCATGAACCGGGGCGTTTCGTTCAGGCCGGTTTTTATCACTTCGCACTCCGGAACCGACCGCGCAAGGTATCTTACGTTGAAGGGATCGCCGAACAGGTTGGCGACCTCGGGGAAAAGCATTTCAAATTTCATCACTGTTCTCCCCCCGTTTCTTTAAGACGCCTGATGATATGCCCCCACAGCTTTTTGTAAAGCGGTATCTGGTACAGCTCATAGAGCAGGTAGATGTCCCGTCCCTTTGTATAGGTGAGGTAATCGGCAATCTTATCATCGTCGGAGCAGATAAACAGCCGATCCTCGGGTATGTCCGCAAGGAGCATGCGCAGATACATGTCCTTTGCGCGTTTTCCCACAACAACGACGCGCTTTATGCTGTCATCTCCCAAAAATTCAAAGTCAACGTCGTATATAAAGGAAATGTTTTCGGAGGTCTCGATGTTGTCGTGGAGATCCTCGATGGCGAGAACCACCTCTTTTTCGCCTGCCGCGTTCCTGACGGAATCGAACACCGTGGAGCAGGCGGGGGCGTTCTGCCCCTTGGCCATGTGGCTTATCACCTTTATTCCGCCGACCACATCCTCACGGTAGCGGCTTCCCACGATCTTCATGGGCTTCATGGCGTCTGCCAGCTCATCGTTTGTAAGTCCCATGGTGCGCAGGAGGGCGATGGCGGCAAGCTGGTCGTAAACGTGGAAAACGCTGTCGGAAATAAGGGGATAGGTGTAAACGTCACCGTTTTCGTTCACCGTCAGCCCTTTGCCGGCGCCGTCAACCTCTGTAACCAGAAAGTCCGCCCGGGGGGAAGTGTGCCCGCAGGCGGGGCAGCACACCCGGCCGATGTGGTTGTAGCGCACATAGTCGTATTCCAGATGGCTGTGGCATTCGGGGCAGACAGCCATGTCGTTTATTATATTGAAGGGTCTCTCCTTGTCTCCGGGGAGCCTGTCGATGGAGTAATAAACCTTTTCGTTGTCCTTTCCCAGCCGGGAAGAGATCATATCGTCGGCATTAAGGATGAGCTTTGTCTTTTTCGGAATGCCCCGGTTGATAATGTCGAAAATATAGTGGGGATGGGCGTTCCTGCGGCAGGAATCCCTGACCAGATTGGTGCAGACGATGTAATCCGGCTGGAGGGAGGGATAAACGAGAAGGGAGCTGCGCTCGTCAACTTCAAAGACGCCCTTGCCGTATCTGCACTTGCCCGTAAAGCCCGACGCCCTGATGAGGGATGTGCATACGCCGGAAAGGATGTTGGAGCCCATGCGGTTGTGGATGATCCTCTCGCCCCGGGACTCCAGGATGTCGCAGACCATGTTGGAGGTGGTGGTCTTTCCGTTTGTGCCGGTTATGGCGATTATGAAGCCCGGCTTGCCGATATACTTAAGGAAATCCGGGCAAAGCTTTACTGCCAGCTTGCCGGGGAAATTGGTGCCGTTCCGTTTTGTGACCCTCAGCGCCACGATCGACAGCTTCGCCGCCCAAAGCGCGAAATAAAACCTAAGCTTTCCCATTTGTCTCAACCCCTTTTCTCACCGCCGCCACACAGCGGTTTATCTTTACGCCCTGTTCATGGAACTTTGCCTCATAGTCGGTCATAATCCCGTTTACGCCTTTCTCATGGAGGTCGCGGGTCACGTCATAAACATCAAAGCCGCAGCCGATAAACTGCTCCAGGGACCACTCGAAGAGGCCGCTGTTGTCGGTTTTGAAGTGGATCTCACCGCCGTCCTTTAATACTTCCCGGTACATGGCAAGGAAAGACGGCGCGGTGAGCCGCCTTTTGAAGTGCTTTTTGTTGGGCCAGGGATCGCAGAAGTTTATATATATCCTGTCCGCCTCGCCGTCTGCGAAGAAGTCACGAAGATTCGTCACG
>JAFRUW010000016.1 GCA_017438675.1 Oscillospiraceae bacterium
AGGCCACGAATAAAAGCGTTGTGACGGGCAAAGCTGTCGGTGTGTCGGATTCCGGCGACAGGTGGGGGACGATGAAAAACGGCGACCGGCTTATCGGACTGCTGTCTTCCGGTTTCCACGACGATGCGCTGGTGGGCGCGGTCAATTACCTTGACCTGAGCGATGAAAACGTAAACGATCTCGTCCCGGATATATTCTGCAAAATGGAAGACGAGCTGTTCAGGCCCGCGAAGATCTACGCCAGGCCCATGCTTTATCTCACAAGGACTCTGGGTGTAAAACTGAACGGCGTGTGCAGCGTGGGGGAGAACGGGCTTGTTAAGGCTATTGAAAAGATGCTGCCCGACGGTCTCATGGCAAAGCTCCTGCCCAAGGATTATCCCAAGTCCGGGCTTTACGAGCTGATCGAGAGGGAGAGCGGAATGACCACCGAAGAGATGTACAACAGCTTCAACATGGGTATCGGTTTTGTTATGGCGGTCGACAGGGAGAAGGCCGGCGAGGTGATGAGCCATCTTATCCAGATCGGCGAGCATCCCTACGTCATCGGCTGCTGTGTGGAGGGTGAAAAGTCCGTGGAGCTGAACTGGTAGACAGCCCGGGAGTTTTACGTTCCAAAAATTATTGACAAACACATCCACATGTGATATTATATTCCGGCGGTTATCGTATACTAAGAGTGTGGAGAGATGTCCGAGCGGTTTAAGGAGCCGGTCTTGAAAACCGGTGACTCGAAAGAGCCGTGGGTTCGAATCCCACTCTCTCCGCCATGGAGAAGTACCCAAGAGGCCGAAGGGGCTCCCCTGCTAAGGGAGTAGTGCGTGTTGAGCGCAGCGAGGGTTCAAATCCCTCCTTCTCCGCCAATAAAAAACCTCGTCGAAAGACGAGGTTTTTTATTGGCGGAATGATGTTTGCCCTGTCGGGCAAATGATGTGCGCTTCGCGCATGATGACGCTTCGCTGATGATGTGTCCTGCGGGACGTGAGGGACAAATATCACATCATTGCGAGCGCAGCGAGCAGCATCATTTCGGAGCGCAGCGGAGAAACATCATCAGCCGCAGATCGCGGCGACATCATTTTGCGGCGAAGGTGCAGCACAATTTCACATCCCGCAAAGCGGGATATTTCACCTGCCGGGACTCCCTGCGAAACACTGAGCTGTTTCATGGGGAGTATTTTTTTGCCGCGGTTTTGCAGTCCGGAATGATACAGTTTTACAAGGTGTACTCAAATGGTTCCAATCCGGAAACAACAGTTGAAAAGGACTGTATAATTTGGTACAATCAAAAATGAAGAAAGACACTGTTCGGCAGGCTCCATACAATGACGGAATCGGAAAAAGGGAGGAAGAATTGTGAAAAGACTGATCTGCGCGCTTTTATGCCTGCTGTTTATTATGGGGGCGCTTGCCGCCTGCGGGAGGGAGCCCGAGGCCCCGGAGGCGCAGGAGCCGGACGCCGGGATCACGGAGACGGAAGAGCCCCAATCCGATGAGCCGGAGAAGGAGAGTCACGGGCTGCCGTTTTCGGAGCTGCCGGACATCGGGAGCTTTGTGGATGACACGAAGGCAACCTATTTCTACGACGACGGGCCGCGTGACGAGTTTGCTCCCCGGGACGACTACGGTCTGCTTATAAACTACTATAACGGCGTAAGGTTCGACCGCTATCCCTGGGAAGACTGGGAGACGAAAGAGGTTGAATACACGTATGACTTTGTGAGCGAAAAAGCCGGCCTGGCGACGGCTGACGGCAGGATACTGTCGGAAGGGAGTTACTATTATATCGAAGAATTCTCACCGGGTCAGGGCATTGTGTATAAGTACGGCGAAGACTCATCGGTAATGAGCCTCGACGGAAGCTGGAGCATGAAGGCGGACTACTACGATACGTTTTTTGAACTCGGGCAACCGTATTTTATGGCCAAGAAGGATGACGCAGCCTTCATTTATGATCTTAACGGCAAAAAGCTCCTGGATATCACTTCGTTCCTGGTAACGGAAAATAAGTGGCTTCCTGATGTGATCTGCATGACAGAGGATCGTATTGTGCTTGAAGGTGTTCCTATGCCCGACGGGTCGCCGTGGCTTGACAGTGAAGGCGGAGCCACCATTCTGGACATGTCCGGCAAAACGGTAAATACCATTGCGTTCCCGGCGGATTCATCTGACAGTTATTTTTATTTAACATACCTGGGAGGCAGCATCCTCTCGCTGTATGAATCAATATGGAGCGGTTCTTATAATAATTCTTACCAATCGTACCGGCTGTATAATACAGACGGCAAACTGATCAGCAATGAAAAATACAGCTATCTGGGCTTTGACAAAGAATCGGATACGATAATTGCAAGGCTGTACGGTACGGGCCAGAATGTGCAGTATTTCAGAGGCGACGGTTCGCGAATCGATCATGAGCACCGGTGGAACCGGGATACAATAGATATGTTGGATGATGATAACTATTCCGGCGTCATTAACGGCAATGCTCTGCTGTTTTGCGAAGAAGATTATTCGGCGTATTATGACATCTTCGGAAAACAGCTCACCTTTGACATTCCGGGAGGATCGGTAAGCGCCCTTACAATTATGAATAATGACGATCCGCCCTGCGCGCTGGTGCTCAGTACGGATCAGAGCGCGTATCTCTGCACCTTAGACGGTGATGTGCTGTTTGAGGCGGCATATCCCCAACATGGGGAGAGTGATTTTAGCAACGCTCTGGATTACGCTGTCAGCCGCGACGGTGACAGGTTCTGCCTGATGGACGGAGAAGATATGATACATGTTTACAGCATTTCCGGGCGCAAGGAAGAAGCGGTGATTCCCTCCCCGGATAGAAGCGATTATTCGTTCTTTGATCTGCCTGCGTACATATGCGGACAATACCTGGTTGCAAGTGATTACAGCAGATCGAATGCTCAGTATGTTTTATACTATATCCCGGACGGGCGGCTTGTGGCACGTAATCTGCTTGCTGTGGATTTCCAGTCCGGCTATGCGGTGACGGCTTCTCTCACGCA
>JAFRUW010000176.1 GCA_017438675.1 Oscillospiraceae bacterium
ACTTCGTTACTTTTCCTTGAAATACATCCAGTATTCCCTGCGGAAAAGATGCCTCGTTACAACTCAAAATATCTCACAATCTGCTCGACGCCGCTTTATTCACTGTTTGCTATCCCGTGATACATGCTCCCGGGAAAAATGGATTCAAATTTGTTTCGCCGCTGCTGCGGCGAAATTCTGCGAAGCTTTTTCTCGTAATCCCGGTTTGTCTGAAGACTGATAGGACCCCGGTTTTCACCGGGGTCCTTTGCCAGACTAAAGGGACAGCCGAAAGGCTGTCCCTTATGTTCACGTCAATGTGTGCGGGCGGTCAATGATCGCCCGCACAGAGTTTATTCCGTATTATGCCAGAGCTGCGGTGATGAGGGCCATCTTATAGACCTCCTCGGCGTTGCAGCCGCGGGACAGGTCGTTGATGGGGGCGTTCAGGCCCAGGAGGATGGGGCCGTATGCCTCGAATCCGCCGAGACGCTGAGCAATCTTGTAGCCGATGTTGCCGGCGTTGATGTCCGGGAAAATGAAGGTGTTGGCCTGGCCCGCAACGGGAGAGCCCTTGCACTTTGTTGCAGCCACAACGGGGGAAACTGCCGCGTCAAACTGCAGTTCGCCGTCGATAGCCAGATCCGGAGCGGCGGCCTTTGCCTTCTCACAGGCGTTCTTCATCTTGTCAACATCGTCGCCCTTGCCGGAGCCCTTTGTGGAATAGCTCAGATATGCCACCTTGGGGTCGATGCCGAAGATCTTTGCGCAGTTTGCGGTCTCAATGCCGATCTCAACCAGCGCGTCCTCATCGGGAGTGATGTTGATGGCGCAGTCGCCCATCGCGATGCTCTCCTGAACGCCGTCCTTCTCGCGGGTAAGGATAAAGCAGGAGGAAACGAGCTTGTTGCCGGGCTTTGTCTTGATAAGCTGGAGGGCGGGACGCACGGTGTCGGCGGTGGAATATGTTGCGCCGCCGAGAAGGGAGTCAGCCACACCCATCTTTACCAGCATGGTGCCGAAGTAGTTGCCCTTCTGGAGAGCGGCGCGGCACTCGTCAGCGGACATCTTGCCCTTGCGGAGCTCCACCATCTTCTCCACCATCTCGTCCATGCCGGGATATGTGGCGGGGTCGATGATCTCAAGGCCTTCGATGTCAAATCCGCCTGCGGCGGCGTTGGCCTTGACTTCTTCCACGTTGCCGATGAGGATGGGGGTCAGGAAATCGCCCTGAGCCTTCAGCTTTGCTGCCGCCTCAAGAATACGGGCGTCGGGGCCCTCGGTGAAGACGAGCTTCTTCGGGTTTGCCTTTAATGCTTCGATCAACTTATTAAACATGGTTATACCTCCGTGTTTCCAAAATTTTACATATATAATCTATCACTTTATCCCCGTTAATTCAAGTGCCTATTTACAAATATCAGGCACATATTGTATAATATACAAATAGTATTCAGATTTGAAGGGGACAACATACCATGAGTGTTGGATTTTCCGAGGCATTTTCCCGATTGCGGAAGGAAAAGGGCGTAAGCCAGCGGCAGGCGGCGGCGGATCTGGGCATTTCCCAGGCCCTGCTCAGCCACTACGAAAAGGGCATCCGCGAGCCGAAACTGGACTTCATCGTCAAGGCCTGCGACTATTACTCCGTGTCCGCGGACTACCTTCTGGGCAGATCGTCTTTAAAGGGCAATCCCCTGTCGGACTTCAAGTGGGAGGACGAGAACGTCACCCGCCTGATGGAGAGCATCGCCGCCGTACTTGACAGGCTGGGCGACGACGGCGCCGGGGGCGACGGACTGAGATACTTTGAATCGGCGGTTTACAGGCTCTGCGCCGAGGAAACAGCCGAGGGGCGGGCTCTCTGCGAAAGCTATATGTCTTTAAGTGAAGCAAGGATCTCCGGCAAGGCACGGATCAAAAACGGTGAGCTTCGGGCGCTCACCGAGGAAATGCAGAGACGCTTAACAGAATACAAGAGGTGACGGACTTGATTAAACAGGACAAGATAAGGAATTTCTCCATAATTGCACATATAGACCACGGCAAATCCACACTGGCAGACCGCTTCCTTGAGATGTGCGGCGCGGTGGAGGAGCGTGACATGGAAAGCCAGCTCCTTGACAACATGGAGCTTGAGCGTGAAAGAGGCATAACCATCAAGGCCAGGGCGGTGAGCCTCAGCTACAAAGCCCAGGACGGCGAAACCTACAGCCTGAACCTCATCGACACGCCGGGCCACGTGGACTTCAACTACGAGGTGTCCCGCAGTCTGGCCGCCTGCGAGGGCGCGATCCTCGTTGTGGACGCCACACAGGGCATCGAGGCGCAGACGCTGGCCAACACCTATCTCGCCCTTGAGAGCAATCTTGAGATCGTGCCGGTCATAAACAAAATCGACCTGCCCGCCGCTGACCCCCAGCGGGTCAAGACGGAGATCGAGGACATAATCGGCCTTCCCGCCATGGAAGCGCCGGAGATCTCCGCCAAGCGGGGCGTAAATATCGAGGCCGTTCTGGAGGACGTGGTGAAGCTGGTGCCGCCCCCCACGGGCGACAGCAAGGCACCCCTCCGGGCGCTCATCTTCGACAGCCAGTACGACAGCTACCGGGGCGTCATAGTATACATGCGGCTCCGTGAGGGCCAGCTCCGCCGTGACGACGAGGTGAAGATGATGGCCTCCGGCGCGGTGTACAAGGTGGTGGAGGTGGGCCACATGAAGCCCATGGGCCTTGAGCCCTGCGACGTGCTTTCCGCCGGCGACGTGGGATACTTTACCGCCAGCATAAAGAACGTGGCGGACACACAGGTGGGCGATACGGTGACCCTTGCCGCAAATCCCGCCGCCGAACCTCTCCCCGGCTACAAGCCCGCACAGCCCATGGTATTTTCCGGTATCTACACCGTGGACGGGGCGAAATACCCGGATCTCCGTGATTCGCTGCAAAAGCTCAAGCTGAACGACGCGGCGCTCTCCTATGAACCGGAATCCTCGGCTGCCCTGGGATTCGGCTTCCGCTGCGGATTTTTGGGCCTTCTCCACATGGAGATCATTCAGGAGCGCCTTGACAGGGAATACGCCCTGGACCTCATAACCACCGCTCCCAGCGTCGTGTACCGGGTCACCACCACCGACGGCAACGTGCAGATGGTGGACAACCCCCTCAATTACCCGGACCCCGCCGTAATCGAAAAGGCGGAGGAGCCCTTTGTCCGGGCGACCATCATGTGCCCCACGGAGTTTGTGGGCAACATCATGGAGCTGTGTCAGGACAGGCGCGGCGAGTACAGGGACATGCAGTATCTGGACGCCACCCGTGTGGAGCTCCACTACGAGCTGCCGCTCAACGAGATAATCTACGACTTTTTTGACGCCCTCAAGTCCCGCACACGTGGCTACGCGTCACTGGACTACGAGTTCATGGACTACCGGGAATCCGACCTTGTGAAGCTGGATATCCTCTTAAACGGCGAGATCGTGGACGCCCTGTCCTTCATCGTCCACAAGGACAAGGCCTACCCCAGAGGCCGCAGGATCGCGGAAAAGCTGAAGGAGAACATCCCCCGCCAGCTCTTCGAGATACCGGTACAGGCGGCGGTGGGCGGCAAGATCATCGCCCGTGAGACCATCAAGGCCCTCCGCAAGGACGTGCTTGCCAAGTGCTACGGCGACGACATCACCAGAAAGAAGAAGCTTCTGGAAAAGCAGAAGGAGGGCAAAAAGAAGATGCGCTCCCTCGGCTCCGTCAGCGTCCCCCAGGAGGCGTTCAT